>CALEIL010000233.1 GCA_937876435.1 uncultured Bacteroidota bacterium | reverse complement strand
TTTCGAAAAACATTGATAAGAATTTACAATCCGGCGCACTAGGGATTAGCGGCCACGACTGATTTTTCCAGGATTTCCTTGTAGTAATTTTCATAGATGGGAAGGATCTTTTCAATGTCAAACTTCTTCGCCTGAGCGTAGGCATTTTCCCGGAAGGTTTCGTGAAGTTCAGGATTTTGGAGCAACCTCAAAGTGTTGGCTGTCATATCCTCTATATCTCCCACATCGCTGAGAAATCCTGTGACGCCATGGATGTTGACCTCCGGAATTCCGCCCACATTGCTCGAAACTACCGGGACTTTGCAAGCCATGGCTTCCAGGGCAGCCAATCCAAAACTTTCATTGGCCGAGGGCAGTAAAAAAACGTCGGAAATGGCCAGGATTTCGGAAATAGCATCCTGCTTTCCAAGAAATCGAATTTCGTGACACAAACCTATTTCCCGGCAGATCCGTTCTATATTGGGCCTTTCGGGGCCATCGCCGATCATCAAAAGCTTGGTAGGCATGACCTCGTAGACCTTTTGGAAAATTTTGACCACGTCATTGGCGCGTTTGACTTTTCTGAAATTGGATATATGGACCAGGATTTTCTCTCCTTCTGGAGCAAACATTTTCCTGAAATGGTCTTTATTCGTCCAGTGGAATCTTTTGAAATCGATGAAGTTGTAGATCACTTCGATCGGTTTGGTGATTTTGAAATTTTCGTACGTCTGCTCCTGAAGTTTCTTTGATACAGCGGTGACCCCATCGCTCTCATTGATGCTAAAGGTCACTACGGGGGAGAACGTTTCATCTTTCCCTACCAACGTGATGTCAGAACCGTGAAGCGTCGTAATAATGGGTATTCTGATCCCTTCCGACGCCAGAATATTTTTAGCCAGATAAGCCACGATGGCGTGAGGGATGGCGTAATGGACGTGGAGGAGATCCAGTTTAGAATATTTCACGACGTCTACTATTTTGCTGGCCAGAGCGCTTTCGTACGGGGTATATTCAAATAGAGGATAATCCACAGGAGTAACCTCGTGATGGTAAATATTCTGATGGAAAGAAATGAGCCTGGTGGGTCTTTTGTAGGAGATGAAATGTACTTCATGCCCTTTTGCTGCCAGTCCCATTCCTATTTCGGTGGCTACTATACCACTACCTCCGTAGGTAGGGTAACAAACGATGCCTATTTTCATGGTCGAATTTATCCTGTTAATGTACTAAAATAGGTAAACCACAAAAGTTAACGCATTGTTTTACGCTGATTTTAAATTTATGGGATCTCTTTACCGAAAATCAGACCGCATACAAAACATCCCTCAGGCCAGGAAAGCCGGACCAATTGTGTAGCCCGTCAAAATAGAAAGATTCTAAAAAGCGTTTTCGTTTACTTTTCTTTAAACAAATAACCGTCTGTGGGGGTTTTTATGAGCGATACTGGCAAATCTGCCAGATGTCAAAAGAAAAAAATAAAAGGTGATACAATATTCGATTAGCGATCTGGAAAAGATAACGGGCATAAAAGCCCATACGATCCGGATGTGGGAAAGGCGGTATGACCTGATACAACCCGACCGGACGAGTTCCAATGTAAGATTGTACAGCCAGGAGGATATGCAAAAACTCCAGGACGTTGTCCTGTTGTACGGGGAGGGGGTCAAGATAAGCCAGATCGCCTCTATGAAATCAGATGAACGAGCCTCCATGCTGAGTCAACTGGGGGATAAGGATGACGTGTTGGAATTGCGAAAGGATTGTTTTACAGCCTCCATCCTGGATTTCAATGAGGAAAAACTAACCACTTTGCTGGATAATTACGAGAAACGGCATGGTTTTATCAAGACGCTGACGGACTATGTCTGGCCGTATCTTCAGAATTCTTCGCTGCTTTACGTCAGTGGTGCCTTCAACCTGGCTCATGAAAATTTTCTAAATCAGGTGGTAAAGCGGAAAATTATGGCGCATATCGATGAAATCCCCTGGTGTGATTGCGGAGGCAGAGGCCGGGTCTTGCTATTTTTACCACCAGGTGAGACCAAAGAGCTTTATACAGCGGGGATCGAGTATACCTGCCGATACAATGGGTACAGGACCTTCAATATGGGTCTGAATATAGGCCTGGATGAGCTGGAGGTCATTTCCCAACGGATCCAGCCCGACTATGTGGTCACCATGGCCGATACCGACTTTAAAATGATGGCGATGGGCCCCTATCTGAAAAGGATCAGAAGCATTTTCCCTCAATCTCAATTGGTACTGTGTGGTCATCAGGCTGCATACTCTCATCTGGCGGAGGATCAGGTGACGCTCGTTCCCAATCCTTCGGACGTGCTGGGCCATTTTTCCTAACGATACCGGTGCGATATCCACTTGATTCCGGGAGGTCTATGAGTTCAATATGACAAAACGGCATATGTATTTTCGAAATAACTGACAAAATGCCATGCGAATAGGGTGGTTTTCAGGCAAAACGACCTAAAAGGGCGATTGGCTTCTCGTTTGCATAGGAGATGGTATTGATCATTAAAAAAACAATGCAAAATGACAACCATCATCAGAAGTAGAAAAACTCCTTATTATCCGTTTTTTCGACCGTTTCATATTGAAAATGCACCCGCTTATAGAAAAAACTTTGCTCCGTTGAACATTATTGAAAATGATAATGTTTATAAAATAGAATTGAACGTGGCCGGGTGGAGCAAGGAAGACATTGAAATCAAGATAGAAGAGGGAACCTTATCCATCAGTGGTGAGAAGAAAAATACTGAAGTTGAAGAAAATCAACAATTTCATGTGAAGGAATTTACCAATAGTCGATTTTTCAGATCCGTTATATTAGGTGATTCCGTTGATCTTGATGGAATAAGCGCAGAACTCAATGACGGCATTTTACGTATTGAGTTGAAGAAAGTAGTGGAAGACGAAACAGAGGTGAGCAAGAAAATTGAGATCAAGTAAGACTAACATGTTCATGGGGTTAGGGCTTGTTTAAAGAGCTGGGGTTCCTTTCGGAGCCTCAGCCTTTTTTTTTTGCTCACCTTGTACCCAGAAAGTAAGTTCATCGCTTCCCATAAACCTGTGAAAATCTCCCTCCCCCTCACGAGTTCTCCATTCCCAAGCTGGTCAAGCCCGAGGAAACTGGTTTGACAGAAACTTTCCCGGAAGTATGACACAGGTTTGACAAACTTTCAATAAGATGACTCGAGAAATCTGGACTGTTTGAGTACACTATAATAGTTTCAGGCAAGTGATGATAGAAGTTTGTCAAACATTGGGGGCCCTG
>CALEIL010000232.1 GCA_937876435.1 uncultured Bacteroidota bacterium | reverse complement strand
AGTACGTCTGGGGGAAGGATTTGTCAATTATCTGTATCCCAAAGATGAAGATCTGGATTACCATAAAGTAGTCCTGCAAAAAGGTCAGACCGTTCCCTTTGACCCCTATATGATCACGCTCTCCAGTCTGGAAAAGGAGGTCACCCATCCGGAGTACGAATCTCAGGAGGGGGATATTGCGGTCCAGGCCCGTCTGGAAGTCCGGAACAAAGCCGGCATTCTGGTAGACACTCTCAAACCGGTGTTTATCATCCGTGAAAATCAACCCAATTTCATCAGGGATTTTGTGCCCCACAGCGGATTGGCTGCCAACTTCGTCAAGATCGATCCCGCCACCGGAGACATGGAATTTTTAATTGGTGAACGTGTCATCCAGGATGAAGACAAATATCCTATTCGGGTAGCGGAAGACGTCCCCAGGAGCGATTTTATCGTGTTGGAAGCCATCGTTTTCCCTGGAATCAATCTATTTTGGCTGGGGAGTATCCTCATGATGATGGGCTTTTTTATATCAATATATCTTCGTCGGAGAAAAAAACTGGCATGACTCCATCATGGCATATCGGAATAGTCGGATATGGAAACGTAGGAACTCATTTAACTCATGTGCTCGGGCGTGGTGCTGATATCCGGATCACTGTCTACCGGCGAGATACGAAGCCAATCCCGACCTCCATACCCAACACCCGATTCACCCGGCATATGGAGGATCTGTCCGGCACCGACCTGATTATCGTTTCGGTCAACGACGATTCCATCATTACGGTCATCCAACAACTGAAGACCTACGCCGGAAAAGCGGTCGTATGTCATACCGCAGGAAGCGTGTCTTCTGAAGTGATGCAACCCCATTTCGATCGATACGGGGTATTGTACCCGCTCCAGACATTTTCCCGGGACAAGGAACTGGATTACGAAGCCATACCCGTTTTTGTAACAGGATCTGACCGAGAAACGGTCGAAATAATCCGCCAGGTGGCCAGCAGGATCTCTCCCATCGTTTATGAAATCAATGATGAACAACGGATGTCGCTGCACATTGCCGCCGTATTCACCTGCAACTATACCAATGCATTCTATTCCATCGGGCACCGTCTGTGTGCCGACCACGGTCTGGATTTCAAATACCTGCTCCCGTTGATCGAAGAAACAGCCCGTAAGATCAGGTATATCCCCCCAGCTGAAGCACAAACCGGCCCTGCCATCCGGGGAGACGAGGAAACACTTCACAAACACGAAAAATTTTTGGCCAAATACGACCCGGAAATCCGAGAGTTGTATCACCAAGTGGCTCTGTTTATCAATCAAAAAATCTAAAGCATGCGAATCTTAGGACAACTCGACCATCCCAGAATAAAAATCACGCTCTTCGATCAGAATGATAAGTTATCCGTGAAATTTGAAAAAGGTCAATCCGAAATTATTCTCAAATTCCGGGAGGATAAAAGCGAGGTCATGGATGCTCTTCACCAGGAGAACGATTACACCGCATTTTCCATGATCGAAAAACAACTCGACGGATTACAGCTTTTCCGGCAAAAATTTGAAATCGGACCGTCGATGGATCCAGAGTTGCCCAGGATTATTTAATACCAAAATAGAACGATCCAATCAAACGGCCGAAAGGCAATTTCAATTTTCAATTTTGAATTTTGAATTACCCGTACAGACAAATCACGATTTGTCTTACAACGATCCATTCAAACGACCAGGGGAAATCAAACGCCCGCAGGGCCCCCATTTCATAGTGTCAAGAACGATAATTAAACAATTCCATCAGATTTTTCGCTTCCTCTGGTTTCATCCGGCCAGCCATTATCAGCCGGAGCTCTCTTCGCCGCAGAGCACCATCGTACAATTCTTTATCCCGGTCGTTGACCGGATCTACGAGCGGTGTCAATATGGGTTTACGCGTATCCTTATCCAGAGCTACAAAGGTAAAAAATGCCTCGTTGCACTTGATCCGATTGCCGTCCAGTTGTTCGGTGAATACCTCCATATACACCTCAAAGGAGGTCGTAAAAGCCCGGGTAACCCAGGCTTCCAGGATGACCATGGATCCCAGTGGGATGGGTTGATCAAAGGACACATTATCCACGGCCGCTGTGACCACCGGGGTGTTGCAATGACGGCCACCTGCCATGGCACCGGCTATATCCATCCATCGGAGCAGAATACCTCCCATCAAATCGCCCAGATGATTGGTATCATTGGGCATGATGAGCTGGGTCATGACCGTAAAGGAGTCGGTTGATTTTTTCGTTCTTCGCATTCTGAGATTTTAAACTGTCGTGTAAAATGATGGATTAACCTGGATTTGACTTCCCCGATGGCCACGTTGCGCTTCAATTCCTGAGATAAGGAGGTCACGGCCATCCCCGATTGATTTATCCCACAAGGCACTATCAAATCGAAATATGAAAGATCGGTATCAATATTAAAAGCGAGACCGTGCATACTCACCCATCGACTCAGATGCACCCCGATCGCGCATATTTTGCGATCCGGATGAGCCCCTGTCCAGACCCCGGTATAATCTTTGATTCTACGGCCCTCCAGTCCGTAATCGGCCATCGTTCTGATCACAATTTCTTCCAGTGTCCGGATATATCGGTGCACATCTGTGAAAATGAATTCCAGATCCATGATGGGATAAACGACCAATTGACCAGGGCCATGGTAGGTAATATCACCTCCCCTGTTGATCCTGTGGAAGGTAATTCCCCGATTTTTTAGGTAATCTTCGTTCACCAGCAAATGTTCGTCATCGCCTGATTTTCCCAGCGTAAACACAGGATCGTGCTCGCATAAAATCAGAAAATGGTGACCTGTATCATGCACCTCCCCTGTCTGACGAGCTACGCGTTTCCGATCCACCAATTGTTGCTGGTATTGAGCTTGCAGGTCCCAGGCTTCCTGGTAACCGATCCGCCCCCAGTCTTCGATTATAAGTTTATTGGTCATACTACTCCGACAAAGTAAAAAAAGATTTGATATAAAATAGAGGGTTTGCGGCATTTACAACAAAATAATCCCCTTCATGTTTTGTACGTTTATACAGAGATAAGATAGATTATCATAAAATCCAGAAGATTTGTGATTTCAGTATTAGTGGAACGGAAGATATGCTCGCTGGTTAATCGACGTCGTTCGCACGGATCGATCTTCTATTTGTTTTGTATCAGATCTGGCAAATAGCTCCTCCTTTGGATATTCTAAACCTCCACTGGCTTTCCAAAATCACCATATTAATCTTATCTTTGATGTTTAAACCAAACACGGCACAAAATTGAAAATTACTTATTACGGTCATTCGTGTTTCCACTTTACCTTGAATGGAAATCATATCCTGGTGGATCCATTTATTTCCAAAAACGACCTGGCATCTGGTATTGATGTTGACGCTATACCAGCCGATTACATCATAATCACTCATGGACATCAGGACCATATGGACGATGCCATCAGAATAATAGAGCGTACGGGAGCAAGAGTCATCTCATCGTTTGAAATCGTGGATTGGTTCAATGGGAAAGGATATGAAGGGCACGGTATGAATACTGGCGGCCGACATCAGTTTGAATTTGGCACTATACGGGCCGTTGTAGCCCAACACTCCAGCCGGTTGCCGGACGGGAGCAACGGGGGCAATCCTCTGGGGTTTGTGATCAGCTCTCAAGACAGTACATTCTACCTGGCCGGAGATACCGGTCTGACGATGGATATGAAACTGATCCCCTTGATGTGTCCCCCACTCGATTTTGCGGTCTTACCCATAGGCGGTAACTATACCATGGAGTACACCGACGTCCCCCTTGCAGCAGAATTTTTGGAGTGCAATACCATCATTGGTTGTCATTTTGATACCTTTGATATTATAAAGATCGATCACGGTGAGGTCATGACTTTTTTTAACAAACACGGCATCGATGGTCATCTGATGTCCATAGGTGAAACGAAAGAAATCTAGGAGACATGGGTAAAATTGTTGCTATTGCGAATCAAAAAGGTGGGGTCGGTAAAACCACCACGGCCATCAATCTGGCTGCCTGCCTGGCTATTCTGGAACAAAAGGTTCTGGTTGTAGATCTTGATCCGCAAGCCAATACTACTTATGGACTGGGCATTCAGAAAGAGGACGTCGTCCATTCGGTATATGACTGTCTAATGAATGAATCATCGGTGCGGGATGCCATCCTGGAAACCGAAACCCCAAATCTCTATGTACTCCCATCTTCGATCGACCTGGTGGGAGCGGAAGTGGAACTGGCTCATGCGGTCAATCGCCACGGAAGGGTCCGGCAAATGGTCAAGGAAATCCAGGACGATTTTGATTTTATATTTATCGACTGTCTGCCAAGTCTCGGTGTGTTGACCGTCAACGCTTTGACTGCTGCGGATTCGGTATTGATCCCCATTCAGTGCGAGGTTTTTGCGCTCGATGGACTGGGTAAACTGAAAAATACGGTTCGGGCTGTGAAGCAAAATTTCAATCCGGATCTGGAAATCGAAGGGATCGTTCTGTCGATGTACGATAAAAGGCTGCGACTGGCCAATATGGTCATCGAGCAGGTTCAGAATCACGCGAAAGATTATGTATTCGAAACCATCATCCACCGCAATTCCAAAATCGGTGAATCCCCAAGCGTCCAAAAACCGGTGATTATTTATGATGCCGGGAGTAAGGGTGCCCGGAATTTTCTAAACCTGGCTCATGAGTTTATCAACAAACAACACGTGGCCCAACAACAAAGCGCGTAATATAATATGGCAAAAATAAAAAAGAAAGAACTGGGAAAAGGATTGGAGGCGCTCCTGTCCAATATGGATGACGAAAGAGAAATCAGTGTCCCCGCCCAGGCTGACGAAGATACCGAAGGAAAAGACCAGTTGCTCTTCCACATTCCGCTGACCAAAATAGAACCCAATCCGGACCAACCCCGGAATCAATTCGACGATGCGGCTTTACGGGAGCTGGCCCAATCCATCAGGAATCACGGCATCATACAGCCCGTGACCATACGGCGGTTACACAAGGACAAATACCAGATAATCAGCGGGGAACGACGTTTTCGGGCTGCCCAATTGGCTGGACTGGAAGCCATTCCGGCTTATGTACGTATAGCCAACGATATGGAATTGCTGGAAATGGCACTGGTGGAGAACATCCAGCGCGAAGACCTCAATCCCCTAGAGATTTCCATCAGTTACCAAAGACTGATCGATGAATGCGCCATCACCCATGAAGAATTGTCCAACCGCATCGGTAAAAACCGAAGCACTATTACCAATTATATCCGGCTTCTCAAGCTTCCCCCGGAGGTACAGAAGGGTTTGAAGGAAGAAAAATTATCGATGGGTCACGCCAGGGCACTATTGAGTCTGGAAAACGTCGATGAAATTCTTTACGTCTATTCCAGGATTCTCAACAAAGGTTTGTCCGTACGGGCTACCGAACATTTGATCAGAGATCTTCATTCCTCCAAAAAACCCAAATCAACCGCTCCTGCCGAGATGGATCCTGAAATTCACAGGATCCAGGAACGATTGTCAGAAACTCTGGGTGCGACGGTTCAGGTCACCAGCCGGGACGGTATGAAGGGTGAAATTAAGATCAAGTTTGAATCTCCCAATCATCTTGAAGAGATTTTGGAGGTGATCGAACCGGAATGACTTTTATCTACGATATCGAGTTTTTGAAAAATGTCGATCACACCGAAAAATTGAAGAATTTCCTGGTTTCCGTTAATTTGAGGACGGTTGTGTATCCCATACTTTCGACTTATCTTGGGTCGTATTTAATGGGTGAAAGGTGTTTTCAAGAAATCTAACAAAAGCTGAATGTCACAATACCGGGCAATTCGAATTCCTATGAGAGCTATGTATCTGGGTGCTGTCCTGATCCTGTGTCTGACCAGGACGTTGAGCCAAACCGATACATTGGCAAAACCAGATCTGGGGATGGAGGTGATCGGTGATTCGCTGGTCCGGGATACCGTATTCCCCGTGGAAGAAGAACAGTGGCAACCCGATCCTAAGAAAGCGTTGTGGTTTTCGCTGGCCGTACCCGGATTGGGACAGATTTACAACCGGTCCTGGTGGAAGACACCGCTCATTTATGGCGGACTCGGGGTCAGCATCTGGTTTATCCGGGATAACAATCAAAATTATAAGGACTTCCGAACCGCGTACAGCGAGAGTTTTGACCCCAATACCGATAACGAGCTGGTACTGAAATACCCCAACCAGGAATCGTTGCGCCGCATCCGGGATATCTATTACAAGCGATATCAACTCAGC
>CALEIL010000231.1 GCA_937876435.1 uncultured Bacteroidota bacterium | reverse complement strand
ATGCCTTTTCCGGATCTGCTTTAGCCAGGGGAAGCATTACATGCAACATACCGCCAACACCCGCCACGCTATCATATACGGTGATTCCAAGGCAGCTTCCCAAAGCGTGAGTAATGATATAATCACTTGCATTATTGGAAACCTGTAAATCACTAACACCTACTACAATTCTCATTAAGCTGCGATTTTATACTTTTTGGTACATGGCCGGAGCGAGATACCGGAAGCCTTTTGTTTCTTTTGGAATGCCTTCAGAATGCCCTAAAAACAAATAGCCACCAGGCTCAATCAGATGCTGAAACTTTCTGATAATTTCGTGCTGGGTTTTCCTGTTGAAATAAATCATCACGTTGCGGCACATAATCAGTTGAAAAGGCCCTTTCATTGGCCAGGTTTCCGTCAGATTTAATCTCGCATAGGTGATCATTCTGCGTATGTCATTTTTTGGTGAATAATTCCCATCCAATTCCATAAAATGCTTTTTTAGAATAAAATCAGGTACATCTGAAATTTTTGAAGCAGGATAAAATCCCGCTTTGGCTGTTTGGGTTTTTGTATTAGAAATTACTTTCCAGATATTCCTTCAGTAATACGGCCTGATTGTGGTCGGTATCTTTGGCTCCATAGAGGAGAATCAGGGTCTTTCTCAGATCGAGATCTTTTAGCTTTTCGGCAATCAACGATTTTTTGGTGTCGAGTTCGGCGAAGTACCTCACCTTGAAATCGGACCAGTTGTCATCCTTTTGGTGAAACCATTTCCTGAGTTCAGTACTGGGTGCCAATTCCTTCCACCAGCTATCCAGTCGCGCTTCCACTTTCGATATTCCACGGGGCCACAAACGATCCACAAGGATTCGGATGCCCTCCATATGATCATGGTTTTCGTATATTCTTTGGACCTCGATATGCATAATGAGTGAATATAAGGATAATTTTGATGCTATCACACCGGACCGCTCCAAGTTTTTTCCAAAAGAGCAGAAGAATGAATGTTCCGGGTCTTTACCGGGCATACCATCAGATGATCGTGGGTGGATAAATCATTTACAGAAGTGGACTTACCATCCAAAAACGGATTTCTGAATTCTAAACCGTATCGGGAACCAAAGTTATTTATCTTTGTTGGTATCGATTGTTATGGCATTTAAATTAGAATCTACTTATCAACCGACCGGGGATCAGCCTCAGGCCATCGAAGCGCTCACCCAGGGTATTCTCAATGGGGATGATGCCCAGGTATTGCTCGGTGTCACCGGATCAGGGAAAACATTCACCATGGCGAATGTGATCGCCAATGTCAACAAACCGACGTTGGTCATCACCCACAACAAAACACTAACGGCTCAGCTCTACGGCGAATTCACCGAATTTTTCCCGGACAACGCCATCGAGTATTTTGTATCCTACTATGATTACTACCAGCCGGAAGCCTATATCTCGTCCTCCGATACCTACATCGAAAAGGATCTCCTCATCAATGAAGAAGTGGATAAATTAAGACTCAGGGCGACCTCATCCCTGCTGTCGGGACGACGTGATGTCATCATCGTAGCTTCGGTTTCCTGCATATATGGTATGGGGAATCCAGATGATTTTAAAACCGGAATCATCCGGATCAACGAGGGAAAGGTTCAGACGCGTAACAGCTTTTTGCATCAATTGGTGGGAAGTCTGTATTCCAGGACCGAAAATAAGTTTGACCGGGCTACCTTCCGAGTGCGGGGTGATACGATCGATATCAATCTTCCCTACGTGGACTATGGCTATCGTGTCACATTTTTCGGCGACGAAATCGAGGAGATCGAACGCCTCGAAATCGAAACCGGAAAAAGCATCGAACGG
>CALEIL010000230.1 GCA_937876435.1 uncultured Bacteroidota bacterium | reverse complement strand
TATGATTGAGGAGCAACGATGAGATGGCTCAAAAGATCCCGAAGGAAATTAAAATTTTTGTCTTGACGGAGTACTAAGTTTGCGGATTTATACCATTATTTCAAACGCCTCTCTACCCGCTTTCCCACCGGATTGTCTCAATCTTCTCCTATATCCAATTTCAAAATTATCGCTATTATTGTATCTTGATTTATATTCTATAAACTTCAAAATACCAAAATCTCTATGTCAGAAATTCTCGGGGTCGGATCCAGAATCCGGCACAATATGTACGGCAAAGGTGTTATCATCAGCCTGGACACCGACAATTATCAGGTATGTTTCATTGAAAATGGCATCATGCCGATTGGGAAATCCTATACCGGCTGGGACATAATCGAACGGATCAAACCTGAGCAAACCATCTCCTATACCCAGCTCCAACGCAGCCTGGAACGCGTCCTGTATGCCCACGATCTACTGCCTCCGGATATCGAAATGCACCGTAAATGGGAGGGAGGAAGCCTGATTATTCGCGATTCTGATGGCACGGTGAAAGAAAAGGAAATCCCTATCGATACGTTCTTTAAGAAAATTATTTCGGTGAGGGAAAAACTCCGCGTGATGGAACAAAGAATCAATTCGAGCAACCTATCCGATGAGGAAAAAATCAACCTGCAGCAATATATCACCCGAGCTTATGGCAGCCTTACGACGTTCAACGTCCTGTTTCAGGACCGGGAAGATCATTTCGTAGGTCAGGGTAGAGATGCATGATTTAACAGTTTTATAGGTCACAAAATGGATTTGATGCGCGTTATCATGGAAAAATAATTCTATGAAAAATGCAATTTGGTTTATTTGTTTAACTGCCACTATCATTTTGTCACAGGGGTGTGACAAAGAAGATAATATGGATTTGCCCATTGATCCTCTTGTAGTGGAATATAGCTTTGACGACAGTAGTGAAAACTGGAAAGCAGGTTTTGCTGATTATCCCGAAGGGGAAGAAGATTTCTACGAACTGGATTTTGGTCATAGCATGCTTCCCCAGCCTTTGGATGGCACCAACGGAGCTCTGATGATTACCGGAAACAATCACAGCGACGACCTCTTTATGTTTATCTACAAACGGGTCGAAAATCTATTTCCCAACAGCGAATACAAAGTGACCTTTGACATGACCCTGGCTTCTGATGCAGCGGAAGATTCATTTGGGGTAGGAGGAAGCCCGTCGTCGAGTGTATACCTCAAAGCAGGTGCCTTGAATTTCAAACCCTTTGTCGAAGTAGGAGATCAGAACTTTAATTGGGTGAATTTTGACAAGGGAAACCAGGCACAGGAGGGCATCAACATGATGAACATCGGCAATGTGGCCAATGGAACGGATGAGTTTGAGTATGCCCTCATCGATCGTGGTAACGATGCCCCTTTTCGATTCACGACCGGCCCGGATGGGGATGCCTGGATCATCATAGGAAGCGATTCCGGTTTTGAAGCTACCACAACGCTGTATTTTGACCGGATCAAGGTCACTTTTGAAAGAGTGGAGTGAGTTAGCTCCCCTGGGGGACCCAAAGCTCCCGCTTTGGGAAACCTGGGAACCCCATAGCTCCAGCTATGGGAAAAACAAATATAAGGGAGCTGGAGCTCCCTCTACCCCAGGAGTCCAAGCTACAGGAAAAACCCGGGAACCAAGTAGCTCCAGCTACGGGAAAACAGATATTTATTATAAGGGAGCAGGAGCCTTGGGAAAACGGAAATCACAGTCAGTAATTTCTAGTAATTTCCTCAAATCCAATTCCCGTGGCTGTTGCTCTTTTCAGTATTTTTATTTGAATTAATATCACAAGGATTTTTCAGTCTTCAAAATCCATCAGTATTTCCACACTTTTCCTTCGATAAAACCGATATTATGTTTTATATTTGCGTTCCCTTTCACCAAAGGGTGTATTCCATGGTTCCACAAAGAGGAATTCGGGATACAGAAAATACTCAATAATTCTATTATCAGGTCGCGTGGCCGAGTGGCTAGGCAGAGGTCTGCAAAACCTTGTACGGCGGTTCGAATCCGCCCGCGACCTCAATTTTCCAAATACATATTACCATTAAAGGCTTTCAGGATTGCACCAACATGAATCAACTCAGATATTTCTCTATCTTCACGTAAAAAAGCTTTACTCAGCTAATTGGAACACACCCAATTGAAAAAGAGGATTAAATTATCGGTCGATCCTGCCAACGGTGCGTATGTACGGATCTCAATACAGCATTTACATTCTTTCCCCCCGATTGAGTAAGTGTTTAGCGCGCTTAAAAAAAGTAACCAAAAAAGAGCCCTCTGCTATGGCGCTTCTGCTCCCGCACCCTGGTACCTGTACGGGCAAGCTGGGCCCGTACGGGCAGGCTTGGTCTGTTGGAGAAGTAGAGCGTTGATCCTGGCCTTAGAATGTTTTGTCTAACAGTGTATATGCAGAAATCTCATTTTGAATGGTAATGAATCATGGAAATCGGGGGCTATACAATAAACCGAGCTTATGGCTCTCATTCATTCCGAAAAATCCGTGATCCGTTTTTATTATATTTGAGAGTCGTAGACTCGGCCAGATATGGTAGCCCCCGATTTCTATCGGGGGAATCGAGATAATGTCAATTTGAGATCCGTAGGATCGACCGGTATTCAGAGGCTTGAGATACGCACATTCATTACATATTTTGACCTTCCAAAATTCAGTAGTCTGGAAACCTCATAAAAATGAATTTGAGAAATTTTGGCCTGTGGACCTCAATGAGCTGTGGATGGATTCCCTCCTGGGATCACCAATCACAGAAACACAACAACCCCTATAAATGCTTCCTTATCCGCTCCGCCAATTCCCGGAATTCCGCTTCACTCAATTTCATCTTGGGTTTGCTGAATTCCATGTCGTAAATGCTGTCGATAGGGATGAGATGCACGTGAGCATGAGGCACTTCGAGCCCCACCACGGTCACACCGATGCGCTGGCACTCCACCTCCTTTTCCACGGCCAGCCCCACCTTTTTGGCAAAGACCATCAGATCACCCAACAGCTCGTCGGGCAGGTCAAAGATGTAATCGATCTCTTCTTTGGGAATAACCAGCGTATGTCCGATGGCTACCGGATTGATGTCGAGAAAGGCATAAAATCGATCATCCTCCGCTATCTTATACGACGGAATCTCTCCCTGTACTATCCTGGTGAAAATACCCGACATCTTAATCCTTGATATAAATTTTCTCGATCTTGAATTTTATAATACCGCCAGGAGTCTGAATCTCA
The DNA here is from genome assembly GCA_937876435.1 of uncultured Bacteroidota bacterium. GTDB lineage: Bacteria > Bacteroidota > Bacteroidia > Chitinophagales > Saprospiraceae > Membranihabitans. The sequence goes on along the minus strand of CALEIL010000230.1, from coordinate 16,107 downwards.
GCTATCTCGCCTACTTTTTTTCCCAGCAATCCTTTCCCAATCGGCGATGTCACCGATATCTTCCGCTCTTTCAAATCGGCTTCCGATTCACCCACCAGGGTATATTCTATACTCTTGTTGATCTTTAAGTTTTTCAGCTTTACCGTAGTGAGGATATTCACCTGTTCGGTCGATATCTGATCCGAGCTCACGATCCTCGCAGAAGCAATCCGCCCCTCCATCTCACTGATTTTCATCTCCAGTATTCCCTGCGCATCTTTGGCAGCGTCGTACTCCGCATTCTCCGACAAATCCCCCTTATCCCGCGCTTCCGCAATCGCCTGAGCAGCCTCCTGCCGGCCACGACTTTTAAGATCTTCCAATTCTGATTTGATCCTATCGTATCCCTCCTTTGTCAAATAAATCGTACTCATTTTTTCAATTGTTTATAAAGCAGTTAAACCTCTTACTTATTTGCCGACTGCATTGTCAGAAAATATGTAGAGGTCCATTGACTAAATTGTCTCTATGTTAATATATCCAGCTGTAAAGATAGCGATAATTCTTATAACCGCAAGGTCAAAGTTAGATTATGCGTGCCGTTCCAGGGATGCGTCGTCCTATATGCATAATCGATGCCCAGTTTTTGCTCCTTCTCCTTATTGAGAGGCACGTACAGTCCCAATCCCAGACTAAGCCCATCGTATACGCTTTGCTCCGAACTTCCAGCCGCTGTTTTACCCACTTCTACCTTGTAAGATCCACGTAGAAATAATATATCATTGTAGCTGTACTCCAGACCTGCTCCTGCTTCGTCCCTTGAGAACGAATGGGAGGTGAAATTGCCTACCACTGAAAGCCGATGGATGGTTTGCAGGTAAAAGTCATACGACAATCCGATATTGAGCAGCGAGGGCAACTCAAAACTAGCCGCCCGCTGATCATAAGTCAGTTCGTAGGAAGGAGAACCCTCCGGATTTTCACTTCGAGTCGAAAGTCCTTCCCCTCCAAATCTCATAGGAGTCCCGACGTTGCGGACGGATACTCCAAATTTGAAATTATCCTGCGGTCCGTTCACGTATTGAACCCCGGCATCCAATGCCACCCCAAAAGCAGACAGATCGGAGATAGACTCCGAGATCAATCTCAAAGCAAAACCCACCGAGATTTTATTTTCATACGTATAGGCATATCCGATCCCGAGATTAAAAAAATTGGGGGAATAGGTAGCTCCTATACCTTCGGGCTGATCCACGGTCGTGATATCGATGTCTCCAAAATCCATGGCTACCAGCGACAAAGCCAGCACGCTGTTCTTTCCCATCCGCTGAGCCACTCCGAGGGCATTGATATTGATATCCGTTCCCATCAGATAACGGGTATGCGCCAGCGCCACATCCGTACTTTGTACACCCGAAAGCCCCGCCACATTGAGTCGCATGGATTCAATTCCCCGGATCATCGAAGTAGCGATGTTGTTCATCCCGGCACTTTTAGCCCACGGAACCAGCAGTAATTCACCCGCACCAGCCTCGCCCTGTCTGTCGGGGTTACCGGCATGGCCACTATCCCACAGCAGAAATCCGACCAGAAAAATCAGGCCACTCTTCAACAGTCCTTTTATATTCGTGTTACAATCCACTGGGGTCAAATTTTCGGTTTACACCAAACCATTTTAGGGTTCTTTCCCCCAATTCGTACGCATTCACATGGACTATATACAATCCGCTCGCGATGGGGATTCCTTTGCTGTTGTTCAGATCCCACTCCAACGCCGGAGAGATTTGCTTATAATTGGTTCCCGGATTGGAACGTCCGCTGTTGCTCAGAGGGGTTTCATCCCGCTTATATTGTCTGATAAATTTGCCATCCAGGCTGTATATGGTCACGATGCACCGGGGAGGAAGATTGGTGATCTTGACCGTATTGGTAAACTGAGAAGTTTCGTACCCCGAGTACGCCAAATAGGGATTGGGAACCATTTTGATGTCAAGTAGCGTGGAATCAACTCCCTCGCTCACCAGATCCGTAGCCGCAGCATTGTCCAGGGTAAATTGATATGCAGGGTGCCCCTGGTTGCCTTCGGTTCCATTCGCGACACCGTAGGAATTGGTCACACGCAACTGGATGCTCACGGGATCCGGAATGAGTCCTTCCGCATAGGACAGCAAGGTTCCGTTGGTATAGGGTATTCCGGTCCACGTAATCGTTGTAATCGAGCTGAATTTGGTCGTAAAACTGCCGCCGGGTACAAATCGCTGCCGGTAAGTCCTGCAACTGTCGTAGGGTGTACTGGTCACGTACACAAAATGTTGCCCACCCACTTTCAACGCAGCGTGATCACCCGGGCCACTGAAACTGAGGATTTCATCATCCGGGTTCCACATCATATCGCCGCCCAATCCACCTATGGTTTCCACCACTTCAGGATTTGCCTCGCTATAAACAGAATTTTCTCCGAAAAAGATATTGAGTCTCTGACCTGTTTCCACATCGATGGCATAGCCCGGGAACCACCCCATGCCGATTCCATCCCCGTCCGGATCAGGCAAACCATCCCCGTCGTTATCGTCCTTACCCACGGATGGGGAATTCCTCAGATCAAAATTATTGGAATTACCCAACGTATTGTACACTCCTCCGAACAAGGGTTCGTAATATTCAGGGTTTGCTGTTTCTACGATCACACAACGGGACCATAGCGATTTATCCGGCGTAAAAACGATGTCGACATTGTTGAGATCCCCCAGAGACATTTGTCGCCGGGCAATATTCATCGATCCGCTGTTGTTGCGCCATGCAGGTGAGATATATGGGTCCTCTTCATCGAAGCGGTAATTGGCCAGGTAAAATGGCACTATTCCGCCAAAAGAAGTACTGAATACTTTGGTCGGATCCAGTTCAAAATCACTTTCGTTGGTTTCGTTCCGGACAAAAGTCAGAAAGGGGGCGGTTCGGTTGGGTACAAATCCCAGCCAGGGGTTGTTTCCGTTGTCGTATTGCATATTCCAGCCCAGTACCCCTCTCTTATCCAGCCCTATGGTACCGGGTTCCTCAGCGTTTCCGATCAAAATAGAAAATCCGTATTTTCCAATTATCTGCTCGTTGAGAGCAGCGATCGATTGATCGGACAAGGTGACCTCTTCGGGTTTTTCCAGATTTACCAGTTCCCATTTGGCATCGGGGTCCAGGCGATTATCCGACAAATCAGAATCGACAAACCGGAGTAAAAATGATCCGTTCACAACCTCCAGGGGATTATAGACCACTACCTGAATTGGCGCCTGCCCCGGTTCGTACACGATTTCACCGTTGAAGGAATTATCCAATATGGCCTGACGGGTTTCCTCAGACATCGCCAGGTAATTTCTTCCCGTGCCCTGACCATCCAGACGCGTGATCTGTGCTCCTTCCCCATAACTCGTATTGGTTCCCGCATAGGTGAGTGGCCGGGGAAGCCCGGTGTATACCTTGACGTTCCGTCTGCCTTCGAGATAGGGTTTTCGCTGCCCTACCACGGTTTTATATTCAAAATCTTCATAATTATTGAACGCATAGGCCACCGCCATGAAATAGTACTTTTTGTGGTTGATCAGACTCCGGTCTCCGCTTGCAAACTGATCCTCTGTTACCTGAAAGGTACGTCTGATCCCTTCGTTATTGCCGATCACCTCAATCACCGGTTCGTATATTAGTTCTCCGCTGACCGTAGGGTGCTGGATCGGAGTCCAGTTGACTATCTGATCGACGTCATTCTTGATGTCTGACTGGAAAATGAGACGGGCCTTGGATGGATTTTCCAGTTCAGCCGGGGAAACATCCTCGGCGGCCAACTGGTAAATTTTATATCCCTCGAAACGATACGATTTTTCCTCATCGCTCAAATCCGTGGGAGCCCTCAGGTCGATTTCCTGATATTGTTCCTTATAATTATTGGAATTGGCATCGTTGGTCAAAATGAGAATCAATTCCTGATCCAGCTCCACGATGTCGACATCGGGGGCATCGGGGCCATCCGTGATGTCGAAGCAATTGTCGAATAAGGCCTGAGCCGTCTCATCGGCATACAACAACGGGGCTATACTCGGGCAGGGATAATCCGTAATATCCGGTACCCAAACGACTCCGACGATCAATTCATTGACCGCTCCGGGATCCAATCTGAAAGGACCCGAAGCCTGAATCGTCCTGCGATCACCGAAATTGAGATTCGCGGAACACATCGACCACCCAGACGGGTCATTGGGGGGTTCGGTAAATGCATAATCGATGGGATCTCCTCCGATGTTGTATCCGCTTCCGCCAAAAGTAAAGGGCGAACCATCTTTCCAGGAACCGCTCATATACCGGTAATATTCGATGGCTACCTCTGGATCGGTCTGGGCATCGGGCCATTCGCCCACACCGCCATTGTTGTAGTACGTGAAAGAGGACATCCCGATCTCCTCAAAATTCTCATCGAGCGGACCTCTGAAATAATCCACCCCAAGCATGGGAACGTGATCGCAATAGGTATTGATATCGTTGCATTCACAACCGGTTATCCCGTCGATTCTATCTTCATTGTAGACATAAGCCAGACTTCTCAACGTATCGCACCCGATGTAATCATCCTGTGGACAACCCAGGTCCGGATCCACCCACATAGCAAAAAAAGTACTGTCGATGCTTTGGGTCGCCCGGTTGATCAGTTTGTACCGTTGAAAGGTCATATTGTTGATCTCATCGTTCGTGGCGTAAGCAAAAGCCTGCACCTGTACTTCCATCTGAATAGGATTCCCCTGGGTCTGAGTGTGGATCGAACCAGCGTCATTATATATCCAGAAGATCATTTCATCCGGATATTGCGGAAGGGGACAGCCCCGAATCTCGATGATGGGATAATCGCCATCGAGGGGGTCGTATGCAAAATCGTTGTTGCGATCAAAAAAAGCGGCCAGCCCCTGGGTGGTATTGGGGAGTTCAAACCCGTGGATGCGTTCGAAATGTGGATTACCTCTTGCCGGCCAGCCCAGGACATCTTCCGGGATGTCTTTGGATTCCAGCGTTTCTCCATTATCAAAGGCTATTTCAAAATCACGGATAAACAGCCGGATATTTTCTCCGAGCACCCGGAAATGACGGTCCCAGTCCGCACAGGTTTCCCGGTCTACCGTCCCGGTAGTAGGTTCCAGTGGCCCTGGCCAAAAATCATTGGCATTGGAATTCCGGTACTGCTGAGCTGCCAGTTTTAAATTGCCGACCGGATCATATCCGCCCAGCCATACCGCGCCGGCAAAAATGGCCGATACTTCGGGTAGACCGGATCCGGGCTCTACCTTGGGTACAATGTATTTTCCATCGGTCAGATCCCACCACACATCACCCCCACCCAGCAGCCGGGCCCGGACGTTGTTGATGCTCATATCGATCTCTGAACGAGCCGGGGCACAATCCGCCCGGTAACTGAATTCGATATTCCTCTTCTTTTTGGATTTGGTCGGTTTTTCCTTGAGCCAATCCGGATGGATGGCCATTCCTTCCGGAGACATCCAAAGGAAGAAAAAAATAAAGGTTGCTATGGTGAGTACACGTTGTTTCATTTTTACAAGTTTATCCTGCAACTCAAAAATATCCGGCGTGGCGCATAAAAAAGATTGGGATTGCGGGCCATCCAGTAATACGAATCCGAATATCCTTCCACATTCCTGCCTGCCTCATTGACCTGTTCCCCTGCGTTTCCGATGTTGCCGAGGCTGGCTTCTCCGTCCTGGGATTGCAAATATCCACTGTCATAGGCGGATCCGGTCACGGGATACACCGTTCGGGGATTGGCGGTGTTCAACAGGTTGAGTACACGCAATGACAGATTGAGATACAAGGGATTCTCCCTGATAGATGTAGGGATTGCAATAGTTTTATCCAGCCTCAGATCCAGCGTATACGTCCAGGGCTTCCGGGCCCCGTTGAATGACCCTGCAAATCCTGTTCCGCCAAATGGGGTCGCTCTGATTCTTTGGGTATAAGGCCGGCCTGACACGATAAATCCCTGAAGATTGAGACCTGTATTGGCCAGGATATCCAGGTCAAATAACCGTGGACCGTTATACGACCTTCCACTGCCGTAGCGGTAATCAAGCGTGAGTTTGAGGGCGTGCCGTTCGTCCCGGTCAATGGGAGAAAGCGTCCGGATATTCCCTCGTGTAGTGAGTCCTCCCTGAGAGTTGGCGTTGGATCCGGTCCCATTGGCTATCTGCAACGTATAATTGGCCTGGAGAGCCAGATTTTGGCTCTGGCGAAGATGGTATTCGAGGGAAAGTCCTTTAATAGTAGCGAAATCGAGGTTGCCGTAAGTAGTGTAAGTGCTGATGGGCGAGGGCAGATAGAGATACGTCCTTTGCTGGATCATATCCCTCAGTTCTTTGTAGAATGCATTGATTTTTACCGCAGAGAGCGGGCTGATCAACTGCTGGAATCCCACCTCATAATTGATCGTTTTTTCAGGACGCAGGTTGGCATTATTGATCGGACTATTGGCGTCGTAATTCCGATCTTCAAAATAGTACCAGCTCAATGGGGAAGTATACCCGTTGCTGGGAGGGCGTTGGACCAGCACGTCATAGTTGGCGAAAAAATTGGATTTATCTGAAATAGGGAACGAAACCGCAAACCGGGGCATCCAGCTCAGGGTTGGTTTATAATCTTCGAAGGAAGTATTGGGATCGTAGCTGTCGGATTTGATGTCGTTCACGTTTTCCGGATAGTACTGAGGATACACGATTTCACCCCCAAAAATCACGTTGCCATCATTGGCGGGGGTTCCGTTGGCAAAATACCATTGGTCGCCATTCCGATACGCCTTTACTTCTGTAGAATTGGGCCGGTCTACGTACACTTTGAAATCATCGCCGATCGTCGAAGGCCGCTCCACTCCAAACCGTTCGGTAAAATCGCTCGCGGTCATGATGGGATAGAGTGAATACGGATCTTTCAAAACGCTCGTGTTGGCATCGTAGTAATCCACTCTCAAACCGATTCTGAAAATGATATCTTTGTACGAGAACTTGTCCTGAATATAGGCTGCTCCATATACGGGTTCGAAGGCAGGATTGAGAAAGGTCCTGTTGCCATTGGCATCCCGGCCGGTAAAGAAATCGTTGAACTGTACGTCAGAAGTTTTATTTCCCAGATAATCGTATCCATTGTAAGCGATCAGTCCGTTGTCGTTGAGTTCCAGCGGTGAGAAAAGTGACAAATCCAGGTCACCGGGATTCAGACCATCTACGTTGACATAATCCCCAATCGGTGTCCCGGTCAGTTCCCGGACGGACTTATAAAATTTGGCTCCCGGTAAATCCACGGTCAACCGGGCAAATTCTTCGAAAATGATAGGTAGGATCCGGCCCTGAAAAGTCCCGATAATCTGGGTTGTATCCACGCCGATGATATGGCGATTGGCTTGCTGACGAGCCAGGAGCCACAAACTGTACGGCGCGATGTCCCAGGAACGGGATTCCCGCTTTTCATAATTGACTCCGATCTCTATCGCATGCCGGCCTTTGTCCGAGCCACCGGGAAACAAATCAAACTGCAGGCTGGCATTGAGATTTTGTTTGTTTTGTTCGGCCTTGGAATATCTGTTGTATGCTGTACCGACGTTGTTATAAAATCCCCAGGGGGCTTCGTAATTGGACGACAAAAATCCATTGTAAGCCACGTACTGTTCAAATGCGTTTTGATTGATGTGATTGTTGTAATTTGCCAGTACGGGATTGTGTTGGGAAGGGGTAAACGGACCTTCCAGGACCTGCAGGTAACCCGCGTGCGCCACTCCCGAGAATGACTGGGAATATTCCGACTCCCCTTCTACGGGAACCCAGCTAAAATCGAACGTGCCCACGTGACCATAATCAAAAAAACGATCCTCATGTCTGTAATCATGTTCCAGGTCGGTGCTGTATTCCTGCGATCCATTGACAACAAACGTCGCATTCCGGAACAATCCGTTTCCTTTGTTCCCCTGCAGAAATCTATGGCGATACCGGACATTGTATCTGTAGTCAGTTCCCGCAGCGACGGGGTTGTTGCCGGAATTGAGTACGGCAAAGGATCTCCCTGCAGAAAACCTGTTGTATAGATCGTTATAATTTCCTGAAAACGTCATATCGATGTTTTCGGTTAGTCTGGCGTCGAGTTTTCCGGTTAAATTGTAAGAATGTCTATTGTTGTTGGAATTGGTGCTCACAAAATTGACGTCCTGATCGTGCAGAAATTCAGCCCTGGAAAAGAGCGTTCCCTGGATCTGCCTTAAAGGATCTGCTTCGATTTCCTGTAACACGGAAGGTTTAATTTCTACGTTGGGCAGTATACCGGGACTATCGTCGAGTTGATTGAGATACCGCCCGGCAAGCCGGAATCCCAGTATGGATCGACCGGTCTTCTTATTTTTCCAGATTGGTCCACTGGTGTTAATGTTGACCTCATTGTATCCGAAAGCATCTAAATACTGCGAGGTTTCCGCTTCAGCTCCGAGTTCAAACCTTTCGGAAGGGCCTTTGGTGGTGATCGAGATGATACCACCTGTTACATCACCATACCGTGCTTCCACCCCTCCTGTGATCACCTGGAGTTGTTCGATCTCAGTCTGGGGCACCATATTGGCACTGACCCGGATCCCATCAACGTAGTAATCGGTCGCATTGGTCCTGGAACCTCTGATGGCTACGGATTCCCCACCGAATGAGGATACACCCGAAGCGGTGGCGGCGAGGGAATTGATATTTTTCATAGGGAGATTGCGAATCTGCTCACCCGTGACTATTCCTCCCGTGGTCGTGTTGTCCTGTTCTACAAGAGGGACCTTATATTCCACGATAACTACCTGGTCCAGTACGGTACCACTGGAAATCTCTATGTCTACCCGGGTGTTTTTCCCGGCCAGAAGAATCACTCCTTCGATCGTTTTGGCCTGGTATCCCACGTAGCTGGCGTTGACATCGTAGGTTCCCGGATCGACATTGGAAATGGCGTAGTTCCCGTTGTCATCGGTTTCAGTCCCTGTAATCAAAACGCCGTTTTTGAAGAGAGCCACGGTCCCATAGATGATCGGTTCTCCACTTTCCTGATCGCTGATTTTACCCTCAATGGATGTCTGGGACAATACCAAAGAAGGAACAAAAACCAACATGAAGAAAAGTAAAATTCGCATCTATATTCAGGGATATTTGGTCATCAATTCTAAAGCAGGGTTAAATATATCAATTCTTATCCAACCCACAAATGTAAACGAATTTACCGGGACATTGGGCTGTTGAAATGTGTTAAAATCTTGTCGAGCAATATTTTGGCCAACTTGTATTTGCTCTCTTTTGTCCATCCAGCCACGTGCGGACTGACCAGGACCTGTGAAAATGCAAACAACCGATCGTACATTTCCTTTTCCACGGTAGAATAAGTTTCGGGCTTTTCATTCTCAAATACATCCAGACAGGCTCCCCTCACCTGTTTACGCTCCAGGGACTCAATCAGAGACAGGGTGTCTACGATCGGTCCGCGACAGGTATTGACGAACAAAACCCCGGGTTTGCACTGGTTGAAAAACGACCGGTTGGCCATTTTGAGGGTTTCAAAATTCAGCGGCAGATGAAGACTGACCACATCGCTGGTCCGGATGGCTGATTCCCGGTCTGGGCATTCTTCGACCCACGGATATTCGTTGGCATAACCGGCGGGTAAATACTTATCATACGCTTTGACAGAAACTGAAAATCCCTGGAGTTTGCGTGCCAGAGCGCTCCCCGTATGACCAAAACCAATGATCCCGACGGTCTTACCTTCGAGTTCGATACCCCGGTTCTTCTCCCGGTTCCATTTATATCTCCTGACCTCGTCATTGGCTCTGATGAGGTGGTTGTTCCAGGCTAGAATCATTCCCATGGCGTGTTCTGCGACGGCGTTGCAGTTCCCATTGGGTGAGTTGAATACTGCGATACCTCGTCTGGAAGTTTCCTCCTGATCGATGATTTCCATTCCACTACCCAGTCTGGCTATAAACTCCAGATTGGGAGCTTGATCAAGCAGCCGCGTATCTACCCGGATTTTGCTGTTGATGATCAGGCCGTGGTACGGACCTACCATGGAAACGACCTTTTCGAGCGATATTTTGGGAAAGTAATCTACTTCAAATCCCGCCTTTTCCAGTCCCTCCGGGAGCACCTTATGAACTCCATCCGTCACCAATATTTTTTTAACCATACGATATACTAACTTTTGTCGAATGCATACGAAATACGTGAGATTTGGTTCGATTTCTTATTTAATCGATCCAAATAAAACGTCCGGGGTATTATTTTTTCACATCGGTATAATATTTCATCCCTGCACATCATAAATATAAGCGGAGGGTTGTACATTACACTGAAGTTATTATATAAATTATGTCAAATGAAAGGAGACCGGGTCGCATTTCAGATAACATATTTTGATGAAACAGAAATCCATGCAAACAAGAGACCCAAACGCCAAATATATATCTTATAGTTTATTCGGAGACAGAGGCCGGGCTCTGTTTTTTCTGGCTCTGGTATGCCTGATATACTCCTGCCAGTCATCAACCAACAATACCAAATTCGGGGATCCCCTGATCACCGCTGATATCCGGTACCTGATGACCAGCGGAGAACTAAGTGGTACGTGGAGTTTTTTTCAGCGAAATCAGGTTGATAGCCTGGTTCCTGATGCCCGGTTGCACGAATTTATTATAAACGGACAGAAAATCATCTCGGATAAAGTAGCGAACAATTACCATATGTATATGGTGGGGGATACCCTCATCAGTCAAAATCTCAACGTGCAGATCATGCCCAATAATGAGGTCGTCTCGATCGCTGTCCCCCTGATTCCAGGTATGGAAACTACCTCACTCACGTCCGGACAGGATTGGACGTTTTCCTGGAACGTACACAATTTTGAGACGGGTGATTCGATTGTCCTCGTCCTTTCCGATTCTCTGCAGCAAACCGTTCTGTCTGAAGCCTCTGCCCAATCAGGAGAATTGTCCATTCCCGCAATGAATACCCGTAATCTCGTTCCGGGATCCGGATTTTATTACATCATTTCAAAGGAACACCGCTCCAAAAAGGTCAATAAGGTGGATTTCGAGTATGAGATTGAAGTGTATTCGAGGGATTACCCGGTAATCATTACGGCACCGGAGTAGAAAAATTTTGAATTTCCTCTACTGCGGTGCCGTAATGATGTTTGTGGCCACGAGTATCCTCGTGACCGTTTGAGGTTTGGAGTTTGGAGGGTAATGACGGATGAATATAATTCTATTTATTCAATACGGATTTTCGCAATGCATAAATTTTTAAGCTATTGGATTCGATATTTTTTCTGACATCCTGATATGTAACTCTATCTATAAATTTCAATTCTTCTGAGATTATATGTTGGTTAAGCAATTCTATAAGACTGCTATAAGCTAAAGTATAAAAATGAGCTTGATCTTTAGCAGAGGTGCGAGCACTACCTTCCGCTAAATTGGAACATACAGAAATGGCTGATCTTCTCATTTGATTTACCAAACCAAATTTTTCAGATTCGGGAAAATCTTTTGTGATTTGGTAAACCTGAATTGAGATGTTTTTGGCTTGTTGCCAGACATCCAATTTTTCAAATGGATAAACATACATATAGTTGATAGTTTACAACATCCACTTAGTAATATAAAATTACAAAAATTTTGCCTATTCTCCAAACGCACGAAGCGCACCAAACGGTTCCTAATCAGTTGGGTACCACCCAAATGACCGCAGAGTACTCCAACGCGTGAAGCGCCCCAAACGGCCGTAGATCACCCAAACGCGCGAAGCGCACAAACGGCCGGAGGCCTAAAAATAGGCCTCTATTCCACACATTTCCAGGGATTTATCCCATAATGATCCTGCATTCACCTCGTTGTACGAGATTTTGGATGATTTCCGCAAACGACAGTTATCCCAATACATTCCTGATGTTAATGTATCTCTGTCTTCTGTGGCCAGATAGATCGAGGTTTCGGCACCCTGAGCAGGGGTTTTACCGGACCGGCTTCGCCAATTCCATACCAGTCGATGAAAAAAGGTGGCATCCTTAGCCCCGATATCGGTATTGACCAATCCCGGGTGAAGAGCGTATATTGATACATGGGGATGCGGGTTCCTTCTTTCAAATTCATAAGTAAAGTACACGTTGGCCAGTTTGGAGCGGCCGTATGCACGCAAGCCATGGTACTTTCTTTCCAGATGCAGGTTCCCCGGATCATACGAGGCCAGGTAATGCGAATCAGAATTGACGTTGATAACCCGGCTCTCATCGCTCCCGATCAATCCGGGGAGCAATAAATGCGTCAGATAAAATGGAGCGACGTGGTTGACCATAAGCGAAAGTTCGATCCCTGCTGTGTTGGTTCGTCGGACGCTCTGAAAAGTACCAGCGTTGTGTATGAGCACGTCGATCCGGGGATGTATTTTCCGAATCTCTTCCGCCGCGCGCCGGATGGAGTCAAAATCTGATAAATCTGCAATTATCACCGATAGTTCAGCGGCCGGATGTTCATCTCTAATCAGATCGATGGTATGCTGTCCTTTTTTCTCATCGCGGACCGTAAACGTGACACGGTGCCCCCGTCCGGCCAGTTCCCGGACTGTTTCAAAACCTATTCCGGCATTTCCTCCGGTAATCACAATTTCTTTCATATCGTTTTTCGTTTATTACCTGACCCTGTGTGCTGCCTTCCGAAGGCAGGTCAGAACGGTTTTTGTGAAGGAAAATGACTATCTTGTTCCTCAAAATTACTCGGCACAGCTCCGGCTATGCGAGCATTCTACTCTCCTATATGGTCCGTTTTCACAGCCCCTTTAGCCGGTCAGTCCAAAACGTTCCGGGTATAGTTAGTAGTGATGGATTAAATGTATTAAATTTCGATTCAAAGTATAAGCATGAAATCAATCAAAGTTCTGTCTATTTTTATTGTTTTTATGACGGTCGTATGGTATGGATGTCAAAGTCATGCCCCTTCTCCCGGAGAAAATCAGCCTGTAGTTGAATTCCTGGACACATATACGGACAGTATATTGCCGCTTTACATAGCCAGTTCGGAGGCGGAATGGCTCGCCAATACCCGGATAATTCCTGGTGACACTACTGCATCGGGAAACGTTCAGAGGGCCAACAATGCCTTGGCGGCCTTTACAGGAAACGCTTATAATATCAAAATGGCTCAGGAATTTCTTCAGAAATCCGGTTCGCTTACGGCCACTCAAAAACGAATGTTAAAGTCCATCCTGTATGAAGCCGGAAACAATCCGGCGACGATGAAAGAGATCGTTGCTCAGAGAATCCGAGCAGAGAGCAGGCAAACCGAAAAACTTTACGGATACACCTTTATGGTGGATTCCAACGCCGTGACGACCGGGGATATTGATGAATCATTGCGCACTATTACCGCACCAGCGGAACGCCTGAAGTGGTGGGAAGCCTCCAAAGAAGTGGGGAAAACCCTCAGTCCGGGATTGCTCCAATTGCGCGAACTCCGAAATAAATCGGTTAAGGGGCTGAATTTTGAAAATTACTTCCAATATCAGGTTTCCGATTACGGCATGACCTCAGGAGAAATGATGACTCTGCTGGAACAATTGATTTACGAGATCTGGCCATTGTACCGGGAATTACATACCTGGGCCCGGTACGAAATGGCTGAAAAATACGGAGTGGCAGACGTACCTGACATGATACCGGCCCACTGGTTACCCAACCGCTGGGGGCAAGACTGGAGTTCACTGGTTCAGGTGGAAGGGGTGGATCTCGATGGCGCACTGGAAGATAAGGATGCTTCCTGGATCATTGGCCAGGGAGAGGAATTTTACAAAAGCCTGGGATTTAATGATTTGCCTAAGAGTTTTTATGACAAATCCAGTTTATATCCGTTGCCTCCTGAAAGTGAATATAAAAAGAACAATCATGCCTCAGCCTGGCATATGGATCTGCAACAAGACGTGCGTTGCCTGATGAGCGTCATCCCATCAGCAGATTATTATGAAACGGTGCATCACGAACTCGGTCACATATATTACTACCTGACCTACGCCAATCCCGATGTCCCTGTTTTACTCAGGGGAGGAGCCAACAGAGCCTTCCACGAAGCGATCGGATCATTGATGGGGTTGGCGGCTATGCAGCGTCCTTTTCTGGCGGGTCGGGGGTTGATTTCTGAAGACGTCCGGCCTGACAGCCGCAGCGTTCAGCGGCAGTTGCTGAAAGAAGCGCTCAATTATGTAGTCTTTATTCCATTTTCAGCTGGAGTGATGTCTCATTTCGAACATACCCTGTACAATACATCGATCGGTACCGCCGATTTTAATAAGGAATGGTGGAGGCTCAAGAAGAAATTTCAGGGAATCGTACCTCCTTACGACAGAGGCAGCGAATACAATGACGCCGCTACCAAAACTCATATTAACGATGATGCGGCTCAATATTATGATTATGCATTGTCCTTCGTACTTCTGTTTCAATTACACGAATTTATAGCCACCGATATCCTCCACCAGGATGTACGGGCCACCAACTATTTTGGGAGTAAGGAAACCGGAGATTTTCTCAAAAACCTGATGAAGAGCGGAGCCGACAATGATTGGAGAAAATTGTTGAAAGAAAATATAGGAAGTGAATTATCGGCCAAAGCTCTGGTTGATTATTTTCAGCCATTGATGGAATATCTCAAAAAAGAAAACGAGGGCCGGAAATACACTTTGCCGGTGCGGATATTGTGATTGAGCTACGCTGTTTGTGGTTTGCCGGAAGAAGCTTACCAGGAACTGGCCCGTATGGGCAGGGTAGCTTGTGCGGAGGAATAGCGGCTTTCGGCTGAGTTCCATAGTTTAGATGGTATAGAGTCGCACGGCCGTGCGACTGTACTTTAGATGGTTTTAACCCTTGGAATTGGGAAAATAGATATTCGCATAAGGGAGCTGGAGCTCCCCTGGGAACCCCAAAGCTCCCGCTTTGGGAAAATGGATATTCGTACAAGGGAGCTGGAGCTCCCTCTTCCCCAGGTGATCCAAACGCGCGCAGCGCATCAAACGGCCGCAGGCCACCAAAAGTAATTTTTTAGCTTTAAAGACTTGCGAATATGAGGCATAGGTGTTAATTTTTTGTAAATTTAATGGTTTGTTATAATATAGGATTTCTAATAAATTTTTTGGTTCAGGTGAATGGTGAGAACTTGACAGATTTTATTCGCTTAATCCGATCGGGAGATGAGAAGGCTTTTGAGACGGCTTACCGGTTATATGCCAATAATTTATACATTGTAGCAAAGTCTTATGTCCAGGATGATTTTATCGCCGAAGAAATCGTCCAAAAAGTATTTATTCGATTGTGGGACAAGCGCAAAGAACTCGATATCCGGACCAATGTCAATGGTTATCTGTTTATGATGGTAAAGAACAAATGCCTGGACTACCTGAGAAAACCCCGCAAAGTGATTTCCATCGATGGACAATGGGAACAAAAAGAACGAGATATTCATTTTTATGCATTGCAAGACGACGGAGCGTCCCGGTTGATCAAATCCGAACTGGAAATGAAGATCCATGAAGGGATCGAATTACTTCCAGATGCGTGCAAAGCCGTTTATATGAAGACCAAAATGGATGGGCTAAAATATGCGGAAGCGGCCAAAGAATTGAATATATCCGTGAAGACCGTAGAGAGTCATATGAGCAAGGCATTGCGGCATATGCGATGGTATTTGAGAGAGTTTTTGTCGGTATTTTTTTAATATTTTTTTGGTCTCTGCTTTGGTGTTTGCATCGTAATATCCTGATCTCGTTTTCCGTATGATATAGGAAATTCGATAGCGTGAGTCTCAAAAGTGTGACAAAGGAGTAGGGAGGTGGAAGCTCTCTGGTGTAGGGAAGTTCCCGCTTCCTCTATGTCCGAGACCACCCCAATATTATAAGTTGTTTAGATTTTCGTGCTTTAGTCTCCGGTTTTTCTCCATCCTGTGATCCGTTTAACGGCTTCTTCGTGTGGAATATATTCACCTTGGTCTAGTGCACCAGTCACTAAATTCGTGACACTTCTGACGGATTCTTTTTCGCCATA
>CALEIL010000229.1 GCA_937876435.1 uncultured Bacteroidota bacterium | reverse complement strand
CCCGCCGCACCACCGGCCGCGGCCGCCACCCTGGCGGCTGGCCCGGACGATGCCCTGACGTTGGCCAATCAAATGGAGATTGATCTGGAGCAAGTCATAGATGATAATTTCTCAAAAAAAACGTCCAGAGACTTCGATAGGCACATTAAAAACCCTAAATTAAAGGAGTGATTTGGAAGGCAATTCTTACAGAAATAAGTTTTTCCGGCCAATAAAAAAGGATACAATGAACAATACTGATGTCGATTCATGAACATATCGCTACTCACCCGGATACCTACAAAAATCAATTGCATGGTTTGATGACGATCACCGAAGCGATCAATGAAAATGCTTCGATTTCCCTTCTATTTGACATCTACAAAACAGCTATAGAAAAATATTACCGGCCCGGTGTGATCACGCTTTGTGTGAATACGATCAGCGGGATGCAGGTGTACTCCACGGATCCCTTCAAACA
Source organism: uncultured Bacteroidota bacterium (assembly GCA_937876435.1). Lineage (GTDB taxonomy): Bacteria > Bacteroidota > Bacteroidia > Chitinophagales > Saprospiraceae > Membranihabitans. The sequence continues at coordinate 25,585 of CALEIL010000229.1, read as the reverse complement.
TTGGGATCAGTACGCCCCTATTCATCAAAAATTCAGCAAAAATAAATCAAAGTACCTCCGCTCTCAAAATGGAGAAGTATTTATCCCGGTGTACCATAAAAATGAATTAATCTCATTGGTTCATCTGGAGAACATGGAACAATGGAACAAAGAGGAATTGAACTTCCTCAAAACCATCACCAATTTTGTGGCCATCGCGATCGAAAACAAGCGGTTGTTCAAACAACGTCTGGAGCAGGAAAATTATCGAACTCAACTGGGACTCGCCAGGCAGATCCAAACATCCCTGATGCCGCATCATTTTTCGGAATCCCAGGAACTTGAATTTAAAACATTGTATATTCCTCACAGCGAGATAGGAGGAGATTATTTTGATTTTTTCCACATAAAAAACAGTCATGTCAGCATCTTTTGTATCGCGGATGTGGCTGGAAAGGGGATACCTGCCGCCCTATTGATGGCCAATCTTCAGGCCAGTCTGAGACGACTCAGCATCAATTATACCGATCTGGAATACCTGTTGGAAGGACTCAACAAAGCGGTCTATGAATCCACCCGGGGCGATCGTCTGGTGACCATATTTCTGGCGGCTTATGACGTTGTGACCAACGAACTCCGGTACGTGAACGCCGGGCATCCTTATCCCATTCTTCAAACCAAAAACCACGGCAGTCGTTTCCTCAAGAAAGGGACGACACCAATTGGAATTTCTGAAACGTTGCCAGAAGTATCGGTTGGGACCGAAATCATTCAGGATGAAACCGTTATCTTTGCATATACGGATGGACTGGAAGAACTTCGAAACAGTCACGGACAGATGATGGGGCACCACAATATACTAAGTACATTGCATCGATTGCCATTTGGTCAAATTGAGATGATCACCGAAAATATGGAGGAGTTCATCGAAAAATTCAAGGAAAATGAACCAATAGGCGATGATATAACTGTTTTATTGTGTAAGATTAAGCCAGACGGAATACAGAAATAATTTTATGCGTAAATACAAAGATAAAAACCTGGCCGCTCTACTAGCCTTTTTTGGAGGGATAGCAGGGTTACACCGATTTTACCTGGGCCAAAACGGGAAGGGATTTCTGATGATCTTACTCAGTATCTTCACTATGGGGATATTGGGTTCCATCATAGGGGTTATCGACAGTATCGTATTCTTATCTATGAGCGAGGAGACATTTGATCTCCGATATAATAATCCGGATGAAATCATTCATCGATCTTCGAGATACAAATCCTATGAGAGAAGACAGGATCCGGCAAAGGTAAGCGGCAACGGTCATTCACCGTACCGCAGAGACAGACGGATAAATAAAAATGAATTTCGGGACCGAAAAAGTGAAACGAAATCCAAGAAAACCAGACATACCAGAAGTTCCACCCGCAGAAGCCCGGTCAGAGGGAGCCAGAAATCACCCAAAAATGTATCCAGAACGATCAACAGTTTCAAAGAAGCGGGTATAGAAAAATTTAAAGAGTACGATATCGAAGGTTCTATACAGGATTTTAAAAAAATTCTCGAGTTCGATCCCTACCATATCGCAGCTCATTTCAATCTGGCTTGTGCATATTCCCAATTGGAAAAACCCCAAAAAACGATGGAACACATCAGCATGGCGGTCAAAGCAGGATTTAACGATTTTGAGCGAATCAAAAAGCACGACAAGCTGGCATTTGCCCGAATTCAGCCGGAATGGGAAGAATTTTCTAAAAATGGCTTCATTTTTGATATAAAAGAGAAGAAGGAGAACACCGGTGATCGACACGAAGGCGATCCCGAAAAAGATACATACGAAAAGACAGAATCGCGGGAATCATCATCACCCGGGACTCAAACCGAAAGAACCGATCACACTGATCTTCTCGAACACCTGAAGAAACTCAAAGAACAAAGGGAAAAGGGAATAATTACTGAAGTGGAATTTGAAATTGAGCGAAGGAGGTTGATGTCCTCCTGAACCTCGCAAGGAGCAATGAAGTATGATAGCAAAGGAAATTATATCGACCAATTTTAAGTTAGCTTCCATCTCCAACACGGTGGATGAAGGGTTGGAGATTATGGATCAGAATAAAACGAGGCATTTGCCATTGTTGAAAAGCAAGGCCTTCCTGACCATCATTGATGAAGATACCCTAAGGTCAGCCAATCCCGGAACTATTCTTTCTGAATTTACAAAATCGGGAGTCAGAACCTTTGTGAGGTCAAACGATCACATGCTGGAAGCCGCCAAAAAAATGCATAACGAGCAGTTGACCCTGATACCTGTGCTCGACGAAGACGATACCTTTTTGGGAGTGATTACGTCTGAAAAGCTTTTCAACACCGTGGTCTCAACCTACGATTTGCACTCCGAAGGAAGTTTGCTGATCATCGAGATTCCACAACAAGATTATCATTTATCGGAATTGATCCGGATCCTCGAATTGGAATCGGTTCATATATTTTCTGTGCTGGTTTCACGGCAGATGTATACGAATTTTGAAATCACCCTAAAAACGGATCTCAAGGATATCAACTCGATTATACAGACCCTGGAACGATACTCCTATAAGGTGAAAGCGTATTATGAGGATACCAATTACAGCCACCAGCTCAAAGATCGGTACGAATCTCTTATGTCTTATCTGAACGTATAAACCGTCGATAAGAATAGATTACCAATAGAGTTAAATACCTCCGGATTTAAAAAAAATTGAAATTTCCCGTATTTTTCTGTATCTTAATGCGTTAAGCATCTGTTTATATAAATAAGCAGACTGAATTGTGGAAGTAGGAGTAAAAAATTGGACGCAAGTGATTAATCAATTTGATTGGATCTGGTCCGGACTGGGTAAGGTAATTGTATGAATCGTGAAAAGCATCAATATAGACGAGTAATCCTTTGGGTATTCGTGCTGGTATTTAATACCTTGACCTCTTTTCAAATATCCGCTCAATCTCATGCCAAAAAATATCTGATCCGGCAAATTACTTTTGAAGGAAACCACCGAACCAAAAGCAGCCGGATGCTCCGGGAAGTGGAAATTCACGTAGGAGACTCCCTTACTCTGCAACAGGCTACGCAAAAACTCAAGGATAGCAAGGACCATCTGATCAACACCGGATTGTTTACCGATGTAACGACCAATATGTTTTTTGATGAAGAAAACCTCAGCAATATACGGCTTCACTTTACGGTAAAAGAGGGTTTATTTTTTATCCCCATCCCCATTATAGAACTCGCGGATCGAAACTTCAACGTCTGGTGGACAGAACACAACCGGAATATTAAATTTTTGAATCTGGGTCTCAACCTCAAGTTGCGAAATATCAGCGGGAACGCGGACGAACTGGATTTGCTGGGTCAATGGGGCTACGATCAAAAGTTCCTTGTCAACTATCTGAGTCCATATTTCGATGAAGGAAGAAAATGGAATTTCAATTTCAGGACTTATTACTCGTCCAATAAGGAATTGATCTATCATACCCTCAATGGAGACCCCCAATACATGAGAAACGACGATCAATTTTTGAGAACGAGATTTGAAACGGGTTTGTCCTTCATATATCGCCCGGTCCACAGCAGTTCCTATCGACTGTCTTTTGGGTATTACTACAATAAGATAGCTGACGAGGTATTTGAGATCAATCCAAATTATTTCAACGGGGATAACGACCAGCGCTACGCCAAGATCGCAGTGGAATATATTTATGAGAAGAGGAATAATAAATATCTCGCTACGGATGGCTGGTACGTCCATGGTTTGCTCGCCAGGAATGGGATCGTAAAATCCGACATGTTGAATTCATGGGAAATGGAGGCGGATATGTATTATTATCATATGTTCAATACCAACTGGTCCTGGAGTAATGGAATATTATTCAGGGGCCATGCCAGTAAAAACCGGTTTCCTTACTATAACCTGTATCAGTTGGGTGGAGATCCGGAATATATTCGAGGGTATGAATATTACCAGATCGAGGGTTCTAGTCTGGGCGTATACAAAACGAGCCTTATGCGAAAGATCCTGGACAGAAAATTTGATTTTGGAAAAGCTATGCCGTTTACCAATTATAGAGAAATGGATGCAAGACTATACCTTTCTCTGAATATGGATTACGGATACGTATTTGACGAGTATTACAAGACCAGTAAATTCGTGAATCGCAATCTGTGGGGGGGTGGACTTGGTCTCAATCTTTTGCTTTATAACAGTTTTAGTTGTTCCTTTGAAGCAAGTCTCAATCAAAGAAAAGAGCTGGGCTTTTTCTTTCATCTCAATCGGAATTTCTAATGAAAGTTCTTCTTTATTCAAATATTCTGACACCAGAAAACGAACCGTATTTTTATGAAGTCGTCACAACCCTTCAAAAACACGACGTGGAGATAGGAGTGTACAAGGATATCCGCAATCACTTTATAAAATCAGAAGATGAAGTGACCAGGAATTTTGAAGTGATTTACGACTATTACCATCTCAAAGATACCTCTTACGATTTTTTGTTATCCCTGGGAGGAGATGGCACGATACTCAACGCGACTCTACTCGTTCGGGATCTGGATATCCCCATTCTCGGTATCAATCTCGGCCGACTGGGTTATTTGTCGAGCGTAGAGAAATCCAAAATAAAGGAATCCATTCAGGAACTGATCGATGGATCCTATACGATCGATGAGCGGACTATTCTCAGACTTGATTCCACTCCGGAGCTATTCCGGAACGAAAATTTTGCACTCAATGATTTTACGATCCACAAACGGGACAATGCATCTATGATCACCGTGCAAACGTATATGAACGATGAATTTCTCAACACCTATTGGGCGGATGGTTTGATCGTGAGTACTCAGACTGGTTCCACAGGATATTCTCTGAGCTGCGGTGGTCCGATCATGGCCACCGGCTGTAAAAATTTTATCGTAACCCCGGTGGCTCCCCACAATCTCAATGTCCGTCCAGTCGTCCTTTCGGAAGATGTTGTACTAAAATTTAAGGTGGAAGGCCGCGCTGACAACTATCTGTGTACGCTGGATGCCAGACATGAGTTGATCACTTCTCAGCATGAAATAACGATCAAAAAAGCAGATTTTAAAATCAAACTGGTGGGCCTCAATAAAATATCATACTTCAAAACTCTTCGTAATAAACTGATGTGGGGAAAAGACTTGCGAAATAAAAAAGGGAAATAACGGGTTGTAAATAGTAACTAATTCACTATATTGACAGTTGACAACGATTTGATGCAGATGCGATTCCTGACTAATATTGACGTATCCAATTTTTACTCCAATTTTGTCAACCTCGACAAACAGGATTTTGATGTCATTATACAACAATTTCAGAACAATAAGAACCTGATCCAGCTTCTCTCAACGGAGCAAAAAATGGAGCTGAAAATTATATACCTGGAAGCTTTGTATCAGGTTGGGAAATACGGAGCTTTTTTGCGGGAGGTGGATGAAATTATAGAAGATAGTATCCGCTATCACAGACAAGACTCCCGCCATCGACACGTATTTGAAGACCTGTTGTTCAAAAAGGCTTCCGCCTTATTTCATCAGGAATATATGCTGGAATCACAATATGTCACGACTGAACTGATAAAAATCAATCCTTCAGAAACCTTGCATAAGGCATTGCTGACTAGAATTTACTACAAGAAAAACGAATCAAAATTTCACTACATTAAAGTGATCTGCTTGTTTCTGGTATTTTGTTCGGCTATGATGTATGGGTCCAATCTGTTGATCGTCAGACCGTTTTATGGAGACTATCTTCCATTATTATTTGATCTGGGTTTTGTGACCCTGAACGTGGGAGTCCTCGTATACGTAGTGAGCGAAATAGGTTTATACGGCAATGCAGTATACAGGTCCGGAAGGTTCGTGAAAAAATGCCGGATTCGAAAGCTAGTAAAAGAGCAACACAGAGCCTGATCTGGAGATCGATTCGCCTCTGGAATTGACTATTTCAATCTGAGCCACAAACACATCCATAAATCCCGATTTGCCCTGATACCGTCCATCCCAGCCAGCTTCAGGATCGTGGGTTTCAAACACCAGGTTTCCATACCGGTCAAAGATTCGGAAAACGTAGGAGGTCAGATTATTGCGAGGAACTATCACGGGTTTATAGGGTGGTGTATTGATCTTGTAGGCATTGGGTAGCTCTACGATGGTTTCCCCGTACAGACACATCGTATTGGATCGAATGCTGAGCTGACCCGTGCTGTCGCCTTTCTGATACCGTACTTCTCCTTTGGCTACCACATAATAGCAAAGCGAATCGATGGATTTTCCTTCTTCAAATGCCTGGCTGAAACTAAAAGAGGTTCCATTTTCAGTACTCAGGAGAGAGTAATTACCGCCGGTTTTGTAATAAATTTCATAAGAATCGACCGTCCATTCATCATCTGCTACATCATTCCATTGAATGTTTAGTTGGTTATTGGACGTGAGCTGGCCCTGCGTGAGCAAAGGAAATTTGGGGATGGATTCCACTGAATTACCACAGCTATCGAGTAGTGATACACTGAAACCGGAAGCACCGGAAGGAACATCAGGCAGGTCATACCCGTATCTGTAATCCCCGGGAAGAGACGCCAGATCAGAAGCGGGTATAGACGACGTATCGGTGTCTTGATGTAGTTGAAACAGATATCCGGGATTGTGCTGATTTGTGGACCAGGATATCCTGGCCTGGTTGTTCTCATCAAAGGACAAATCATCCACCACGATCCACTGGATAGGGGAGAAGAAATCGGTTTGCAGAGTGATGGGATTGGAAAATGCTGCTTGATTTCCCGTCCCTGTTTCGCGGATGTAAAATGTGTACGTCTGGTCATTCTCTATTTTTCCGTAGGAAAAGGACTTCTCGTATGGGGGAATCGCCACGCTATCTACAGGCTCGCCGTTGCGGAGGACAAATAACGTGGACGTGGCGGTTAAATCCTTCCAGTACGAAAATGGAATAAAATCAAACATAATTTCCCCACCACATTCAGCGGTTTGCTGACTCAGGTAAGAGGTATGATAAAAGCTGTCGGGTTCCGGAAACGTATACCCGCATTGGAGCGTTGCGGATACGGAGTAGTATTCGATGTTGTGCGTAGCCAGCCCCCGGGTGTCTGTATAGGTCGTGGTGGTCAGGTTCGTCGCCAATACCTGAGAACTTCCTCCTACGGCAGCATTTACCACATACCGTACACCTGCGAGGGGTTTTTCCTTCCAGGTTAAGCGGACATCCCCGTTGGCCAGGACCCGGACAGAATCCAGTTCCACCGCTTCACGAAGAGAGGACAACGAAAGCGTATCAGAATGGGCGGTTTGAATATCCGGGCACTGAAGATAATACCGAACCTGGATGGCGTCATCGGTTTTCAGGGACTCATTTTTATATCCACGCACCGATGGATCCGTCCCTGTGTGCTGTACCGTGAACTCAGAGTTGTGAACTGTCCGGGTGAGGATTTGGAAGCTATCGATCATAGAATCTGAACATCCTGGTAAGGATAAATTCCATGAAATGGAATCGAGGTTATAACATTGGAAAACGATCGTGTTCTGTGCTTCACCCACGAGAGGGCGCCACATTGTGAAAAATGCCAAAAAAACGATCGAAAATCTAATCATATGCGTTACAGTAACGTTTGTATTTTCAGGGAACCTATAAATAGAACAAAATATTCGATTTAAGCGTGTGATATCGCTAACTTTGCCTGATTAAAATAAATATAACAAATACAAGACATAAAATGCTTAAACTATTAAGGGATCTTTTCGGAACCAAGCATGACAGGGATGTACAGTCCTACATGCCCACGGTGGAAAAGATCAATCAATATTTTGAGGAGTATCAATCGTTGTCCAACGATGAACTCCGTCAAAAAACCATCGAATTCCGGGAACGAATCGCTGAATATCTTAGCGATATAGACCAGGAACTGGTCAACGTGAGAAAACAAGCCATCGAGGAGAAGGATTTTGGAGTAAAAGAAGACTTATTCAATGAACTGGATCAACTCGAAGAAGATCGCAATACCCACCTGGAAGAAATTTTACGTGTCCTGTTGCCGGAAGCTTTTGCGGTGGTCAAGGAAACAGCAAACAGGTTCTCGAACAACAAAGAACTAAGGGTCACGGCTACGGATTTTGACCGGGATCTGGCCGCCAGTAATGATTTTGTGAAAATAGAAGGCAATCAGGCCATTTGGAAAAACGAGTGGATGGCCGCCGGAGGTGAGATACAGTGGAATATGGTCCACTATGACGTCCAGTTGATCGGAGGGATGGTCCTTCACGATGGAAAAATCGCCGAGATGGCCACCGGGGAGGGTAAAACCCTCGTGGCGACCTTACCTGGTTACCTCAATGGGCTTTCTGGTCGGGGTGTGCACATCGTGACCGTGAATGATTACCTGGCCAAACGGGATAGCGAATGGGTAGGACCTATTTACCAGTTCTTATTTCTGACGGTAGATTGTATCGACAAGCACCGCCCACATTCGCCCAAACGACGGGAAGCTTATCTCATGGATGTCACTTTCGGGACCAACAATGAATTTGGGTTTGATTACCTGCGGGATAATATGGTGCGTTCTCAGGAAGAACAGGTTCAGCGAAAACATCACTACACCATCGTGGATGAGGTCGATTCGGTGCTCATCGATGATGCGCGGACGCCTTTGATCATTTCGGGTCCCATTCCCAAAGATGCTGATCAACAGGAATACGTGGAGCTGAAACCCATCGTGGAACGCGTCGTCAATGAGCAAAAAAAACTGGCTACCCAATATCTTGCTGAGGCTAAAAAACTGATCCACAACGGATCGCTGGGTCCCGGTGAAGATGAGGGCGGGATGGCTTTGCTCCGTTCGTACCGGGCGTATCCCAAATACAGACCTTTGATCAAGTTCCTCAGTGAAGACGGGATCAAATCGATTCTTCAAAAGACTGAGAATCATTACATGCAGGAGCAATCCAAGCATATGCACGTGGCTGATGAACCTTTGTATTTTACCATAGATGAGAAAAACAGGGGCGTAGAAATTACAGAAAAAGGAGTGGAATACCTGTCCCGCTATCAGGAGGATCCTCAGTTTTTTGTCATGCCGGATCTGGCCACCAACCTCAGTGAAATAGATGCATCGGATGCCTCCGAAAAAGATAAAAAAGATCAGAAACAAAGCCTCATCCAGGAATATTCAGAAAAATCAAAAAGGCTGCATTCAGTGAGTCAGTTGCTCAAGGCGTACGCTTTATTTGAAAAAGACGAAGAATACGTGGTCATGGAAGGTCAGGTGAAGATCGTCGACGAACAGACGGGACGGATGATGGAAGGCCGGAGATATTCCGATGGATTGCATCAGGCTCTGGAAGCCAAGGAGAACGTCAAAGTCGGAGAACTTACGCAGACTTATGCGACGGTTACGCTGCAAAATTATTTCCGGATGTATCATAAGTTGTCTGGTATGACAGGTACAGCGGAGACCGAGGCGAGCGAGCTTTGGGAAATTTACAAGATGGATGTTTCCGTGGTCCCGACCAACAAACCCATCGTGCGAGATGACAGGGATGATTATCTTTTCCGCACCCAACGGGAAAAATATAACGCGGTGATCAGGGAAATCAAGGAGTTGACAGAAGCCGGCCGGCCCGTTTTGGTAGGTACCACTTCGGTGGACAATTCCGAGAAACTCAGCCGGATGCTCAATATAGCCAATATTTCGCACAACGTATTGAACGCGAAGCATCACCAACGGGAAGCAGAGATCGTCACGGAAGCCGGAAAACCAGGTCGCGTGACGATAGCTACCAATATGGCTGGTCGGGGTACGGATATCAAGATCAGTCAGGAAGTGAAGGCAGCCGGAGGTCTGGCGATCATCGGAACAGAACGGCACGACTCCCGTAGGGTGGACAGACAGTTGCGTGGCCGGGCTGGTCGTCAGGGGGATCCGGGAAGCTCTCAGTTTTTTGTTTCTTTGGAGGACAACCTGATGCGACTGTTTATGAACGAGAGAGCCATCAAGATCATGGACCGTATGGGACTCAAAGAAGGGGAAGTGATCCAAAACCGGATGATGACCAGGTCGATAGAAGGAGCTCAGAAAAAGGTGGAGGAAAACAACTTTGGAATACGGAAGCGATTGCTGGAGTATGATGACGTCATGAATATTCAGCGGGAGGCGATTTACAAAAAGAGGGAAAATGCTCTGACCGGTGATCGCCTGATAGTGGATCTTCGCAATATGATCGAGGGCTTCGTGGAGAGCCTGGTTTATGAACACAAATCAGCAGGTGAATATGAATCATTCCGGGAAGCATCCCTGAGAGAAATCGGATACGATCCCGAGATCAAGGAAGCTGAATTCAACTCGACCTCCGTCAATAAACTGACGGATAAATTTCGGGAAGACGTATGGAAATTCTACGAGGAAAAAGAGGACTACATCAAGAGAGTCATGCTTCCCATCATCAGGAATGTTTACGAGAACGAGGGGAACCGGTATACGCGGATCACTCTGCCGTATTCTGACGGAAGTTCCAGGGTGCTCAATCTGACTGCTGACCTGAAGTCGGCGGTGGAGACCGAAGGTCATTCGATCATGAGGGATCTGGAGAAGACGATTACGCTGGCTTTGATCGATGAAAACTGGAAAGAACACCTGCGATATATGGATGAACTCAAGGAGTCCGTCCAGGCCGCTTCTTTCGAGCAAAAAGATCCGCTGGTCATCTACAAAATGGAAGCGTATAATTTGTTTGAAGAATTGATTTACAAGATCAACCGGGAGGTGTCAGGATGGATTCTCGGGGGTAAAATCATGATCGAGCAACCACGTGATGTCCGGGAGGCCCGGGTCGAAAAGACGGATTTGAGCCGGCTTCAGACCAGTCGTTCTCAGGAAGAACAGGCAGCCCGAAGAGCAGCAGAGAACGCCGGAAGGGAAGCCCAGAAGGTGGAAACTTTTGTTCGTACGGAGAAGAAAGTGGGGAGAAACGATCCTTGTCCCTGTGGCAGTGGGAAAAAATATAAACAGTGCCATGGAAAGGTTTAATCAGAAATTAGTTATTTTCGAAGTGCAAAGCAATTTACATGGATATTCGCCCACTCATTGATTTCACCTTACTCAAACCTGATTGCACCTACCAAGAGATCGATTTGCTCGTGGACCGGGCGATAGAGATGGGCTATTATTCGGTATGTGTACCACCATTTTTTGTAGAACATATCCGGCGAAAAGTAGGAAATGATCATTTCAGAATCACTTCAGTGGTTGGATTTCCCAATGGATTTGATTCATACAAAAGTAAGGTGGAAGAGATCAAGGAAGTGATCAGTGACGGAGCTACAGAAGTGGATGCAGTACTCAATTTGAGTGCGGTCAAGTCGGAAGTATGGTCCTATGTAGATCGGGAAATCGACAGTCTGTCCAGTATTTGCAGGCTGAGAAGCGCCAAACTGAAACTGATCGCGGAACACAATCTGCTCACAAAGGACGAACTCAGGAAAATTGTAGATTTGTGCGTCACACACAGCGTGAACTTTATAAAAACCGGAACAGGTGTATATGGAGATACTTCTACGGAGATCGTTTCGTTTCTTAAATCTATATGCCCACCGGAATTGAAAATAAAAGCTGCGGGTGGAATTAAAACCATGGAACAGGCGCAGAAATTGGTAGAAAATGGAGCAGACAGATTGGGAACCAGCACCCCGCTATGAGAATAAGTGGAACATAATCCAAGTGATGTATTGGGCTGTTTTGGGGTCATCTTCCGAAATCAATCCAAAAGGATGACTTCGGCCGTTTCTGCCACCCAAGCAGCCGGTGGAAGGACGACCAGAAGGAATTATTGTTGGGCACACAATCGAGGCCTCAGAATTTGAATGGTTAGCGAGAAGTTGGAATATTTGAGGAATTAATTTGGGCGGAAGAAGTAAAATACGATGAGAAGAATTCATTTTATCCTGTTTGTTCTGACCTTTTTGATTGCGGCAGACATATGTCACGGACAGGAAGTTCAGTTTGTAGAAACAGCGGATATTCAACGGGCAATGTTGGAATATAAAGGCCGGTATCAGCACGATACCGAAATCCCCGGTTACAGGATCCAATATCTGTTTACCACAGACAGGCGTGAGATGGAGAACATATTGAGAAGATTCGAAAATTTATACGGATCCATTCCTCACGAATGGGTTCATGATCAGCCCTATTACCGGTTGTATGCCGGTTCGTTCGTGGACAGGGCACCGGCGATGAAACTCCTGGTTCATATCAGGGAAAGTTTTCCGACAGCTTTATTAGTTAATTCCAGGGTCACGATTGAGAAAGTACTGGAATGCAGGGAAAATCTAAAATAGCCGTGAAATCAAAGAACAATTCCACCTACGACGGAGTGCTGATAGGCTTATTTTTCACCATTTTGATCATTGGGTGGTTTATCAAGGTGGCTGCTACACCAGCAACTTCCTGGAGTGAAGTCGATATCTGGAGTTTCGATACCGCGGTAGGGATGCAGACGTTTTGGACGATCGCATCCATATTGGTGTTTTTTTCCGTTTTATTGATCGAAAAGAAGATCTGGAATGTTTTTTCCCTACCCATTTATCTGATCAGTGTATTCTTCCTCATTCTGGTCTTGCTGGTGGGGGAAGAGATCAATGGAGCCAAAGCCTGGTTGAGCCTCGGTGGATTCTCGATCCAACCCGTTGAATTCGCCAAATTTGCCACTTGTCTATCCCTTGCCAATTATTTGGCCAACCCTTCGGTCAAAATGACGGATCTGCGCTCGATGCTGATAGCCATTGCCATTATTGTCATTCCGGTAGTGCTGATATTAATTCAGCCGGATATGGGTTCTGCGTTGGTGTTTTTTGCATTAAGCTTTGTCCTGTTCAGGAATGGCCTGAGCATCTGGCCTTTCGTCGTGGTGATGCTACTGGGCATGGTATTTATTATGACGCTCAGTTTCAACGTATACAGCACACTGGCTATTCTGCTTTTGATACTAATGTTCGTATATGCCTCCCAATATAAATTTTCGCACTATTGGATCGGAAGTATTTTATTGCTGACCATTGCCAATATTGTATTTATTATAAATGATCTTCATCTCCTGATTCTGTTGATCGATGGAGTATTCGCGGTAGTGATGACGTTGCTGACGATCCGGGAAGGAAAACTGCGATTGGTAACCCTCACCATGTCAACCCTGGTTGTCCTGTCGTCCTTATCCTACGCCACTTCTTATGCTTTCTACAATATTCTGAAACCACATCAGCAAGACAGGCTCAATGTGTGGCTGCATCCGGAGAGATGCGATCCCAGAGGGAGTTTGTACAACGTCGTGTTATCCAAAATGGCGATAAGCTCCGGGGGTCTGGAAGGAAAGGGCTATATGCATGGAACCCTGACCAAGCTCAATTACGTACCTGAACACACGACCGATTTTATTTTTTGCATCGTGGGGGAAGAGCAGGGTTTCATAGGATCCGTGTTCATACTGGGCTTTTTTATGGTCTTGATTCTCAGGATATTGTACGTGGCCGAACGGTCCGGAACCCGGTTTGTCACCAGTTTTGGGTATGGATTTGCGGGAATTTTGTTTTTCCACGTCTTTATCAATATCGGAATGACACTGGGATTGGTCCCGGTCATAGGTATCCCCCTTCCATTTGTTTCCTTTGGAGGTTCGGCACTCCTGGGTTTTTCTCTGTTGTACGCCGTCTTTGTGAATATTTCCCGAAAAAACATATAGGGGTTGAATTTTACCTTTGAAATAAATAAAAAGGATGCTAAGTCGCAGGCCAGGACCGGACGAATCCATACCCCCAGGGGTGTAGTTGAAACCCCCGTTTTCATGCCAGTGGGGACCGCTGCCAGTGTCAAGGGGGTTCATATGAATGAGCTGGAAGACGTGATCAGGGCCGAGATAATACTGGCAAACACGTATCATCTGTATCTACGGCCTGGTCAGGATATCATTCGGGAGGCGGGAGGTATTCACCGGTTCAATAGCTGGGATCGTCCCCTCCTGACGGATTCTGGGGGTTATCAGGTGTATTCCCTTGGAAAAAACCGGAAGATAAGTGAAAGAGGGGTGGATTTTCGCAGCCATATCGATGGTTCCAGGCATTTTTTCACCCCTGAGTCCGTGATGGATATCCAGCGTGATATCGGCGCGGATTTTATCATGGCTTTTGACGAGTGTACTCCTTATCCCTGCGAAGAAGCTTATGCCCGGGATTCCATGCATCTGACTCATCGTTGGCTGGACAGATGTTTTGAGAGATTTGAAAACACACAACCATTGTACGGCCACGAACAATGTCTGGCGCCTATCGTCCAGGGTAGCGTCTATCCGGAACTTCGAAAACAATCCGCAGAGTATATTGCTTCCAAAGGAGCGCCGGTCAATGCCATAGGGGGATTGTCGGTAGGCGAGCCCGACGAAGATATGTATGCGATGGTGGACCTTATCACGGGCATCCTGCCGGAGGACAGACCCCGGTATCTCATGGGAGTCGGAACACCGGCCAATATTCTGGAAAATATTGCGATGGGGATTGATATGTTTGACTGTGTTTTGCCATCCCGGAATGCCCGCCATGGATTGATTTATACCCACGCAGGGATCCTCAATATGCGCAATGAAAAGTGGAAAAATGATTTTTCGCCCATCGATGAGGACAGTGAAGCAGATACGAGCAGGCGACATAGCAAGTCATACCTGAGGCATTTGTTTATGAGTAAGGAATTGCTTGCAGGTCAGATCGCAACCATTCAAAATCTAACGTTTTACCTGCAGTTGGTTCGGAAAGCCAGGGAAAGAATCAACCAGGGAGATTTTACAGAATGGAAAGAAAGAGCTACTTTGCAATACAGCCAAAGATTGTAGATGAAGATAATTGACAAATACATTCTCGGAAAATTTTTGCGGACATTTTTTTTTACCGTATTGCTTTCAACCGCGGTTTCTGTTGTATTTGATTTTAGTGAGAAGGTGCAGAAACTCACAGATACTCATTTGCCGGCGGGTACGATCATCCGGGAATACTTCATTCCGTTTATCCTGTTTATTGACAGCACGATTTGGCCGATTTTTATTCTGATAAGCGTCATTTTTTTCACCTCGCGGCTGGCCAAGAACAGTGAAATACTTTCCATGTTCAATGCCGGCATCAGTTTCAGGAGGGTGTTGTATCCCTATATTATTGGTGGATTGATCGTTTCGGGTATTCATCTCGTGGCCAATCACTTTTTAATCCCATACGGGGAGAAGAGTCGAATCGTGTTTATAGCCGATTATCTGAGCGATAATAAAAGGAAAATCCGGGAAAGCAATATTCAGCAAATGCTCACCCCGAATTCAATGATATACATCCGGACGTATCGCGCCAGCGATACCACAGCTTATGATATTCAGCTCAACAGGATCGAAAATGATAAAATAGTGGAGATCATCAAAGCCAATAGGATGGAAATGGTCGAACCTCCATTTGAATGGAAGCTGTACGACTATTCGATTCGCTCATTTGAGGAAGACCAGCAACTGCTTGAGGTACACAAAAACAAGTACCTGGACACTACGCTGTTCATCCAGCCATCTGATTTTATCCAGATCGAAGAATTTGAACGGACGTTTACCACTCTGGAATTGTATGAAAAAGTTCAGGAGCAGAAACTGAAGGGATTTTCCAACGTGACAACCTCATGGATCGAAATACACCGAAGGACGGCGGATGCGGTAACTTCATTTATTCTGGCGATTCTGGCTGTGAGCATTTCATCCCGGAAGGTCCGCGGAGGGTTGGGCCTCCATCTGGCGGCAGGACTACTGATCGGGGCCCTGTTTATTTTGTTTTCCAAGTTCAGCATCACCTTTGCTAGTTCCGCCATGGTTCCTCCCGCTTTGGGGGTGTGGCTTCCCAATATTGTATTTGGCGCTTTGACCTTCGTCATGTACAAAATGGCTCAACGGTAAAGCACAATATTCAGTCTGACATGAACGTTAATAATTATTCAATTGATTGATAATCAATCACATTATGAATACATTAATGACTATAACACTAATTTAAGACAATTTTGTTCAAGCAAACTGTGTTATTAGTTGAACAAATATTATATTTGTAGTAGTCAATAAACAAAATTTTTATACTATGTCCAGATTTGAATTTTCGAATAATTTTGATGAGCAAACCAAAGTACTTCGAAGTTTTGCGTTTTCACTGACTAAAAATGACGAAGCAGCTCACGACTTATTCCAGGAAACAGCATACAGAGCTTTTAGCAATAAAGAAAAATTTCGTCCGGGAACCAATTTCAGGGCCTGGTTGATGACCATCATGAAAAATATCTTCATCAACAATTACCGCCGCCGGAAAAGATACAATACGATTTCTGATCAAACCAGCAATCTGTATTACATCAATAGCGGGGAGGAGGACATTTTCAACAAAGGGGAAGTCACCATGTTTATGGAGGAGCTTTTCGAAATTATCGACGAATTGCCGGAGTCGCTCCGGGAGCCGTTCCAGATGTATTACGAAGGGTTTAAGTACCACGAAATAGCAGAACAACTGGAACTGCCTCTGGGAACCGTAAAGAGCAGAATATATTTTGCACGAAAAGAACTGAAAGAGAAGATCAAAGTGCAATACAACAATATTTATGAATTGAATTCCCGGGCTAGTTAAGACCACATCGTATATTTGTTCGCATGTGGCACAGTTCTCAGGAAGAGATCATACAATTTGGTAACAGCATCATGGAATGGGCCCGGGAGCACCCAAGATCCTTACCATGGAAAAATTTCAGCGATCCATATACTATATGGATCGCTGAAATTATTTTACAGCAAACCCGCGTGGAACAAGGCGGTCCGTACTTCGAAAAATTTATTAAACATTTTCCCACCCTTCAGTCTCTGGCTACCGCCACCCCGGAGGAAGTCATGATCCTGTGGGAGGGATTGGGATATTACAGCCGGGCGCGGAACCTGCACCATACCGCCAGGTTCGTCTGGCACGAACTCGGAGGTCGATTCCCGGATAATTCCACGGACCTCCAGCGACTGAAAGGGATCGGTCCGTACACCGCAGCGGCTATAGCCTCATTTGCTTTTGGAGAAGAAACCGGAGTGGTGGATGGGAACGTCAAGCGAGTGGTCGCCCGATATTTCTATGTCGCAGAAGACGTGGAATCGCCGGCAGTCAAACGATGGATCCAGGAATTGGTCAACCGGGTTGTTGCTCATATACCATCTCCTGAATTTAATCAGGCGATCATGGATTTTGGCGCGATGAATTGCACACCCCACAATCCGTTGTGTGAGGATTGTCCGGCTTCACAGAATTGTCAGGCGTACAACCTGGAGGCGGTGGACCAGTTGCCTGTGAAAGGCAAGACCCCGGTCAAACAGGAGCGATGGTTGAATTTTGGTGTACATGTCGATGAAGGCCGCGTGGCGCTGATCCAAAATACAGACTCAAATATTTGGAAAAACCTGTATTTGTTTCCTGTGCTCGGTGACGTAGATAATTTCAGATCGGTCGTCGAATCCCCTGATAAAACCATATCCCCGGAATTACCTTTGCTCGACAGAATGGAGTGGATCCTATCTCATCGGAAACTGAATATTCAGTTTTTTCATCTGGAAAACTGTCCATCCGAATGGATAAAGAATGACAAAATCCAATTCGTCGAGACAGAAAAATTAAATAACTTTGCACTCCCCAGGCCTTTGAGGTTGTTTTTGAATCAGAATTCCCGTAAATTGGGCATAAATATAAATCATGATCAACAAAGTAATTTTAGTAGGACATCTTGGTAAGGATCCTGAAGTACGGGTTCTGGAAAGCGGTACCAAGGTCGCCAAATTTACAATGGCGACGAATGAGAATTACCGTGATCGGAACAATGAATGGCAGACTACTACCGAGTGGCACAATGTTATTCTTTGGAGATACCTGGCAGAAAGTGCGGAACGAAACCTGAAAAAGGGCAGTCTGGTGTACATCGAGGGCAAGCTGACTACCCGGAAATACCAGGACAAGGATGGCAATGACAAATACGTGACTGAAGTAGTGGCCAATACGCTTCGGGCATTGGATCGCCGGGACGGTCAGTCGGGAGATTCATACATGCCTTCCGATGAAGACGATCCGTTTGCATCGCGTCAGTCGACTTCTTCATCCGCATCTTCTACGGCTTCCTCCGCTTCTTCCCCATCAGAGGAAGAAGAGGATGATTTACCATTCTGATTGGGAATGCGAATCCCTGGGGTATTATTGATCTGGGTCTTCATCTGGGGATGTCAGTCCGGACAACAGGAGGTTTTGTCCCCCAAACCGCGTATGTACCCTATGGTTGATCTGCCACCCCATCGATACGAAACAACCACCGAAAAATCTGACTGCGGGTTTGTGTTTCGGAAGTCTGTCCATTCCAGAATACTGGCCCGAACGGCTTTTTTTGATGAAAAACTTCAAAATGATTGCTGGTTTGATTTGAGATATCCTAAGCTGGATGCCAATATTCATTTTACCTACTATCCCATCGGGAGGATGCACACCTACGAGGATCTGGCCAGTGAAAGCTTTCAAATGGTGTACGAGCATAGCGCCATAGCCAGTGGAATCGATGAAATCCCAATTTTGCAGAATGGACCGCAGGGCATGGCGTTTTCACTTTCAGGACCCGTGGCTTCTCCGTTTCAGTTCTATTTGTCAGACACGACCGAGCATTTTATAAGAGGTGCGCTATATTTCAATACCCGACCCAATCCGGACTCCATAGCCCCCGTTCTGGATTACATTCTCACGGATCTTGATACGCTGATCAAAAGTTTTCAATGGCAGTAAAACATAGGGGCTGAGGTAGCGTTAAATGTCTATGAAAATAGTGGTTTTATTGGTCTTGATGGCTTTGCTGAGTGGTTGTGATAATGATACCGACAACCCCGTAACCAAATTGGAGCTGGCTTTTGAACTGAAGTTCGATGGGGAATTATTATCTGGTGCTAACCAAATGTACGAACTCGACGACTCTGTCAAAATGAGATTCAGCAAGGTGAGTTTTTATCTGTCTGATTTTAAATTGACAGAAGGAACCCAGAGTTTCCCCCTGCTCGATGTGCTGCACATATCATTCCTGCAAAATATAAACGGGGACGCGGTCCAGGAAATGATCCAAGTCCTGGGCTTCGAAATTCCATCAGGGAATTATTCTTCCCTGTCATTTGGACTCGGCCTCACGCCCGCCCAAAACGGAACGGTCCCAGCCGATCATAGCGAAGGAGCTCTGAGCCTGACGGGCGAATACTGGCCCGCGTGGGAAAGTTATATTTATGAAAAAATTGAGGGATCTTACCAGGTAAATGATGGCGAACAAAAAAGCGTCGCACTCCACGTCGGGGGAAATGAAACCTACCGCATACTGGAATGGAAAAACGGGCTTTCCATCTCCAATAACGAGGTTAAAAGAATTACCATTCCGATCGATCTCAAACGAATACTCGAAGACTATCCAATGACAGAATCACCCGTATTGCATAAATTGGAACAGCTTCCGCTTATGGAAATGATCGCCGATGGATTTGCAGAGTCGATGAACAATTAATCCCCTAAATATTTGGTATATTGGTTTTTTTGCCGTACATTATCGAATTTTAATCTTGATTAAATTAAAATGATAATGAGACGGAAAAAGGACTACACCATGGGTGAAGGAAATTACTATTTCAATGTAAAAAGCGGACAACAAATGATAACGATTTTTCGAAAGGAAAAAAATGCCGCCGTAAAAGCATTTAAAAATTATATCAAAGTTGGCAAAGATGTGGAATGGTTGGGCTGCTGGGATGGGAAGAATTTTAAAGAAACCGGCCAGCCTGCAATCTGACTTCCCGTAAGAATTTTGGTTAATAATATTCAGAAAGCCGGTCCATCCCGATGGACGGGCTTTCTTTTTTGAGAAAGTTCACGGCTTTTCGGCTTTGATAATCAATCCAGTTTGTAGATCTCCATGATATGGCTCAGGATGCCTTCGAAGTCTATTTTGAGGTCGATTAACCGTCCTGTCTGAATGTCAAACACCCAACCATGGACCTGAAGTCCCCTGTCCCTGATTGCTTTTTGAACTACCGCAGTTTTAATCAGATTGACGCATTGTTCCTGGACATTGAGTTCCACAAGACGGTCATATTTTTTTTGTTGATCCTGGATGGAATTCAATTCCACCCTGTGAAGCCGGTATACATCGCGAATGTTTCGCAGCCAGGGATTGAGTAAACCCAGATCAGCAGACTGCATCGCTGCCTTGACACCACCACAGGAATAATGACCACACACGATGGCGTGTTTCACACTCAATTGGTCCACCGCATAATTGATGACCGACATCACGCTCAGGTCGATGCTTATCACCATGTTGGCTATATTCCGGTGAACAAAAACCTCCCCACGACCCAGACCCATCAATTCTTCGGCTGTCACCCGGCTATCGGAACAACCGATATACAGCAGCTCGGGGTTTTGTTCTGTGCTGTGGGAACTGAAATATTCCGGGTCAAGGGCCAGTTTTTTACTAATCCATTGTTCGTTGTTTTGGAAAACGCTTTTTAGATCCATCGTTTATATTCATTTCCGGTTTGAAACAGAGTATTAAAAAAATCGCTTCTTGTCAGGAGACGTGGTCCCGCGCTCATTATGGCACCATCGTGTGTGGATGCTTCCTTCCCCGTCAAGAGATCGTTTTCACGTAAAATCGTGATTGCGGGCCGGTCGCCAGGTAATAACCCGAAGAGGATCAGAAAGACCAGGAAGGTGAACAAAATAGTTTTTGGCGAACGGCTCATGGGCGAGATTTGAAAGATGTCAAACAAATATAAAGAGGATATTTGGAAATTCTGAAAGGAATGATACCTTAGTCGCCATGTGTTTGATGGAATATCCGTTGCGACAAAACAAACTGATAGCCGGTGTGGACGAAGCCGGAAGGGGGTGCCTGGCAGGCCCTGTGGTGGCTGCTGCCACTATTCTACCCGCCGGCTTTCAATCACCCGGACTCAATGATTCCAAGCAAGTCTCGTCGGCACGCAGAACTTTTCTTCGCCACCAGATAGAGTCAGAGGCGTTGTGTTACGCGGTCGCCTTTGTTTTTCCGGTCAGAATCGATGCGATCAATATACTGAGAGCGTCCATAGAAGCCATGCATATGGCCATCGGTAATCTTTCCATACCCCCGGAATTCCTCCTCATTGACGGCAATCGTTTTTACAATTACAAAGACGTATTACACGAATGTGTGGTGAAGGGAGATGGGAAGTATCTATCTATCGCAGCAGCATCCATTCTGGCTAAAACTTACCGGGACGAATTTATGAAGGAATGGCACTGGAAATACCCCGGGTATGGATGGGAAAAAAACAAAGGTTACCCGACGTCGGAACATCGCAGAGGCCTCGTCCGATATGGTCCTTGTGATCTTCACAGGAAAACTTTCCGGTTGTTGCCGGCGGAGCAAATAGAGATTTTCTAAAAAAGGGAAGTGTGCACGCCCGAGGTTGGTTTTTTTTATACCAAATCTCCTTCGTTCCAGCGTTCGTCCATTTTCCTACGCAGCTCTTCGTACGTACTGAGGTCCAGATATTCGTCCTCTTGCCCGGTCTCCGATTCCGGTGTGTCGTTTGAATTTTCTCCGAGATTCAATTCAAATAGCTTTCGTTGGTATTGAGTTTCTTCCCAGGAATCTATCCGGTGGAAAACGAATGCCGACAAACCGTGAAAAATCAAGCCGAGCATCCAAAAACTAAACAGAATAAGAAAAGGGATGAGGAATCCTTCCTCCCTAATAACAAAAGCTGCAGCCATAAAGAAAGAGAATAAAACCAGAAAGGTGATAGCATGCTTGAGGAATCCGCTTTGATTCTTGACTTTTTTTCGTATCTTACGCCTCAATTTCTCTTCCGGACTTCTCTTTCTGGATTTTCTGTTCAACAAAACTGCTTTATTTTATTGGGAAGATAAAAATAATAAAAAATATCAAAAGCGGCCCATTTTTTATCCCAATGAGCACCTGTTGTATGTAGAAGTTTTATTCCTGACTCCGGGATCGGTCCATACGGACTCTTTCGTGATAAGTCTCTGGGGTGAGTGCGGAAGAGTTGAATTGCCGAACAAATTACCAGGTATTTATTTGCCACTGAATGAATGAATCGATCCAAAAATCAACCACCGTGCCCATCAGGACCAGGACGACCCCGATAAAAATCCACGTACAGGCGATTCAATCACAGATCCACTGGGAAGCCCGAACTGAAAATCTTCACAATTACAGCTTGTTAATCGGAAATTTATCACCAGATAATACGGATCTGATTATCCTTCCGGAAATGTTTAGTACGGGTTTTACTATGAATGCCGGTCAATGCTCGGATTTGCCCGACGGGGAAACCCTTGCCTGGATGCAAAGCCACGCAAACAAAATGGATGCAGGGATCACTGGAAGCGTGATCATCAGAGAGAAAGAAAGATTTTACAACCGACTTTACTTTGTATGGCCGGATGGTCAGTATAAGACCTACGACAAACGGCATACCTTTTCATACGCCGGCGAGGACGAAGTTTTTACCCGTGGTCACAAAAGACTTATCATCGATTACAAAGGATGGAAAATTTGCCCGCTTATCTGTTACGATCTGCGGTTTCCCGTATGGTCCCGCAATACGGAAGGATTTGATTTGCTTCTATACGTTGCCAACTGGCCCGCCAGCCGCATCCATGCGTGGGACACGTTGTTGCCCGCCCGGGCGGCGGAAAATCTATGTTATACTGTGGGAGTCAACAGGATAGGACAGGATGGAAACGGCGTGTCATACAATGGTCACAGCGTCATTTGTGATCCATTGGGGAACCGGATGGCACACCTCCCGGAGAACGAAGAGGGATGGCTTTCTGCCGTACTCGATAAGGAAGAGTTAGACACGATACGGAATCGGTACAGGTTTTTGGATGATCGCGATGAGTTTTTGTTCCAGGATATGGAGAGCCCGAATTATCCAACCGTTGGAGATCGCGTACCTGAATAATGATCGGGTGGCAGGTGGTGTTGAACTTTTTCTGAAAAACCGATAATGTCAGAAAAGGATAGGGGTATACCATTGGTTACTGATCATAATCCAGATGGATCTTAGGACTCCGGGGGAGCGACTGGCACGTCAGCCGGTACCCTTCCTCGAGTTCGTCTTCCTCCAGTGCAAAATTGGCCATCATCTCCACTTCTCCTTCCAGAAGCTTGGCCCTGCAACTGCAACACACCCCGCCGAGGCATGAAAAGGGTGCCGGATAGCCTGCATCCAGCACATATTCTATAATTGGCTGGTCGTTGTAAGGTATTTGGAGCACGTGATCCTCTCCGTCCAGAGTCACGGTGACTTCGCTCATTTCCTCACCCGGAGAATGCGGGGCAGGTTCCTTGTGTTTGAGAATATTACCCGCTGCGCTTTCAAACAATTCAAAATGGATCTGTTTTTTACTGACACCGTGTTCCTTAAGCATATCAGAAAGGTCAAAAATCATTTTTTCGGGACCGCAAAGCAAGAATTCGTCGGTTTCCCCAATTTGCAACAGCATTTTCGAAGAAAGAACCTGGCATTTGGAAACATCCAGACGCCCGCAATAAATCTCGTCGTTCAATTTTTCTTCCGTGAAGAAATAGTGGACCTGAAAACGATTTTCGTGATCATTTTTCAGGCGTTGTAACTCTTCATAAAAAATAATGGTCGAAAAGGATTTGTTGCCATAAAACAGAATCATAGTACTGTCCGGTTCTTCATGGATGATGGCTTTGATCAATGAGATGATCGGAGTAATCCCACTGCCCGCAGCAAAAAAGACGTATTTTTTCCGGTTCTTTCGATGGAGGTCAAGCGTGAAATTTCCTTCAGGACCTTTAATCTCGAGAGGATAACCTTCCACAAATCGATCGTGCGCGAACATGCTAAACTGGCCGTTTTCAGCTTTTTTGATCGCGACGCGCCAGGCTCCCTCGTGAGGGGCAGTACACAATGAATAAGGGCGCTGCACAACAGTACCATCGATTTCTGTACGCAAGGTCAGATATTGACCCGCTTGAATCTCGACGTCTTTTGTATATTCTCCTGGTATGTCAAACTCTACCGTGATGCATTCGCTGGTATCCTGAACGACCTGAGATATGGTAACCGGAACAAACTCATCCCGGATGTTTTTTTGATTCTTCTTTTTATTCTTTGAAAAAAGAAATGCCATAAATATTATTTTCCCGCAAAAATACGCTATTTTTCTGACTATCTTTAGGTATACTACAATTTCACGCCATGTCAAAGTCATCGACCATCCCCGGCCTTATCACCGCAATTGCCCTCCTGATCCTATCTTGTGAGTCGTCCTCCAGGGAAGAAAGCGCCGAAGAAATGAACCCGCATGCCCGTTCGGAAGCTATCTATCAGGAAGCCTGTGCTTCCTGCCATGGTATTGAACTGGCTGCATTCGCGGATCGAAAATGGGAATTCGGGTCAGAAAAGGATTCCATCGTTCATGTGATCAAAGTGGGAATACCTGAGGAGGAAATGCCCGGGTACGAATCTGAGTATTCTGAGGCTCAGATTGATTCACTGGCAGATTATATTCTGGCTATGAAGGAAAAAGTGGACTATTACAAGTTTGAAGGACAGGAAGCTGTCGGCGGGGTTTTTCCGGCCGGGGCGTATGATCTCAGTCTCGATACGGTAGTTTCGGGATTGAACAGCCCCTGGGATATGGCCTTCCTGCCTACTGGTGATTTGTTGGTCACGGATAAATCCGGTGAAATGTACCGGGTAGCCAGCAGCGGTGAGAAAATTGAGATCAAGGGGGTTCCGGAGGTTCTATATGAGGGGCAGGGAGGATTGTTTGATATTCTGTTGCACCCCGATTTTGAAAACAATCAACAGGTATATATTTCGTATGCTATCTTCAAAAAGGAGGGAGATGAAATCATGGCTTCTACTGCTGTCACCCGGGCGAAGTTTGAGGATGACCAGTTGACGGATTCCAGGATAATATTTGAGGCTACCCCCTATTTTACCACCAGGCATCACTACGGTGGCAGGATGGTTTTTGGGACGGACGGCAAGTTGTATATTACCGTCGGGGATCGCGGTAAAAGGGATGAAAATCCTCAGGCCCTGGACCGGTATCAGGGAAAAATACATCGGATCAATGACGACGGATCGATCCCGGAAGACAATCCTTTTGTCGATCAGGAGGGAGCCGTGGCTTCTATTTTTTCTTATGGTCACCGCAACCCCCAGGGTATGACCGTTCATCCTGAAACGGGGGTGATCTGGGAGCACGAACACGGACCTCGTGGTGGGGATGAAATCAATGTTCCGGAAGAAGGGAAGAATTATGGCTGGCCTGTGATATCATACGGGATCAACTACAATGGAACCACGTTCACTGATATGGTTGCCATGGATGGAATGGAGCAACCCAAGCCTGCTCATCATGGTGCTGCACAACGACGATCTCACCCAAGTCTCCTGGGAGATGCGGA
>CALEIL010000228.1 GCA_937876435.1 uncultured Bacteroidota bacterium | reverse complement strand
AATGTGAGCCAGGGCAAAAAAACTGATTTTAATTCTGTAAGATGGAATGCAAAATATTTTTTCCACAGGGTGTGGAATAATTTATTACAAAAAAAATTAATATCATCTTATGTTTGATGCGTTGAAAGCAGCTTGCCCATTCCGAGCGTGATACCTTCCTTTCATCCACTCCATATGGTTCAATCAGCGGTCAATCCATGAGCCAGGGCATCTGTCTGCGCATATTGCCTCAACACCATTTGATGACACACAAAACATAAAACACCTATGGGAATTTTTGACAAACGCATTCAGTATAAACCCTTTGAGTACCCCGAAATATACCGATTCACCGAAGCCATCAACAAGTCATTTTGGGTCCATTCCGAGGTGGATTTTACAGCCGATGTCCAGGATTTCCATTCTCACCTGTCAAACGCTGAGCAGAACGCTATCAAAAACAGCTTGCTTGCCATCGCACAAATTGAAGTAGCCGTCAAATCATTTTGGGGAAATCTGTACAATCATTTTCCAAAGCCCGAGATGAATGGTCTGGGAGCCACCTTCGCCGAATGTGAATTCCGGCATTCAGAAGCCTATTCCCGGCTGGTGGAGGTGATGGGGTACAACAATGAGTTTATCAACCTGATCGATGTGCCTGTCATTCGGGAGCGCATTGATTATCTTTCCGCCGCCCTGTCTTCTGCCAAATCTCAGGACAAAAAAGCATACACGCTTTCCCTGATTATGTTTTCTATCCTGATCGAAAACGTAAGTCTGTTCAGCCAATTTGCCATCATCCTTTCGTTCACGCGCTTCAAGGGGTTGATGAAAAATGTCAGTAACATTATCGCATGGACTTCGATCGACGAGCAAATCCATGCCAATGCGGGGATTTATCTGATCAATACCATCCGCGATGAATACCCAGAAATGTTTGACAAGGAAACGGAATGGCGTGTCACCGAAATGGTTCGGCAGTCCATTGAGGTAGAGGGGCGCATTCTGGACTGGATTTTCAGCCAGGGACCGATCGAAACGGTGGACAAAACCAATCTGGTGAACTTCATGAAGTTCAGAGCGGATGATAGTTTGAATAAGATCAACATTCCTGCCCAATTCCATGTATCCTCTGAGGACATTCGACCCATGGTTTGGTTTGAAGAGGAAGTTTTCGCCAATACTCTCGATGATTTTTTCGCCAAACGACCCGTGGATTACACCAAACACGACAAAAGTATATCCGCATTGGATCTTTTCTGATCCATTGTACGAGTGTATAAGCCCATTTCAAGAAACAATAACTACGATCACCTATTAATCAATCCGATACAATAAAATATGAATATGGCTATACAAGAACAACTTTTCGATACCCCGCAAACCAAGACACAGGAAAAACTCTGGTGGAGAAACGAGGAAAGTGAGCAAATACTCAACAGAGGATACCTTCTCAAAGGAGAAACCCTGGAGGGAGCTATAGACAGAATTACAACAGCCGCGGCCCAGCGACTCTTTAAGCCCGAATTAAAACCCGCTTTTCAGGAATTGATCGAGCGGGGCTGGATGAGCCTGAGCTCCCCGATCTGGGCCAATATGGGAACCGAACGAGGTCTGCCCATCTCGTGCTTCAATGTATACGTACCAGATAATATTGAAGGAATCACCCATAAACTGGGAGAGGTGATTATGCAAACCAAAATAGGTGGAGGAACCTCAGCGTATTTTGGATCACTACGGGAGAGAGGTAGCGCGGTCACCGACAATGGCAAAAGCAGTGGCGCCGTCAGTTTTATGAGGTTGTTTGACACCGCCATGGATACCATTTCTCAGGGCGGAGTACGCCGGGGAGCCTTCGCGGCTTACCTGGATATCGACCATGCCGATATAGAAGAATTTTTATCGATCAAAGACATAGGCCATCCCATCCAAAACCTGTTTTATGGAGTTTGCGTCCCGGATTACTGGATGCAGGATATGATCGACGGTGATATGGCCAAACGCGAGATTTGGGCCAAGGTGCTCCAAAGCCGACAGCAGAAAGGGCTCCCTTACGTATTCTTCTCGGACAATGTAAACCGAAATAAACCTCAGGTTTACACTGATCAGCAACGGAGAATCTACGGGAGCAATTTGTGCTCTGAAATCATGTTGCCTTCGAATGAAGACGAATCATTCATCTGTTGTCTTTCATCTATGAATGTCGAACTATTCGATGAATGGAAAGACACCGAAGCGGTCAAACTGGCCATCTTTTTCCTCGATGCGGTGCTTCAGGAGTTTATAGTGAAGACCGAAGGAAACCATTATCTGGCTAGCGCTCACCAGTTTGCCAAAAATCACCGGGCCCTCGGACTGGGAGCTCTCGGCTGGCATTCATACCTTCAGCGCAAGAATATCCCCTTTGAGGGCATGGAAGCCAAACAACATACCACGAAAATATTTAAAACGATCCGCGATAAAGCAGAGAAGGCAACCAAAGAACTGGCGTATATATATGGTGAACCCTCCATCCTCAAAGGATACGGCCGGCGTAATACAACCCTGATGGCCATCGCACCCACGACCTCTTCATCCGCCATCCTCGGTCAAACCTCCCCCGGCATCGAGCCTTTCAGCAGCAATTATTACAAAGCCGGACTGTCCAAAGGAAACTTTATCAGGAAGAATAAATACCTGAAAAAACTGCTGGCTGAAAAGGGTTTGGACACCGAAGAAACCTGGCGCAGCATTATGCTCCAACATGGGAGTGTCCAGCATCTGCCCGGACTCACAGATCACGAAAAGAAAGTGTTCAAGACATTTAAGGAAATAAGCCAACTGGAAATTATCCAACAAGCCGCCATCCGACAAAAATATGTGGATCAGGGTCAAAGCCTAAATCTCAATATCCCTTCCATCCTGCCGGTCAAAGAGGTCAATAAGCTTATGATCGAAGCCTGGCAACTCGGCATCAAAAGTCTGTATTACCAGCGTAGCCAAAGCGTATCCAAGGAATTGGTGAATACGCTGGTAGCATGCGAAAGCTGTGAAGCATAAAACAAGGCTCTGCCTTGTTTTATGCTATTTACGATTTTAGATTTGCGATTTACGATTCAGTATTTGCTTGTTGCCGGAAGAAAGCTGCGGTGGAGGCCTGCGTGACGCTGTCCGACTTTCGGCTTCTAAAGCAATTTACGATTTTAGATTTACGAATCGCGCAAGATGCATGAAAAAACAAAACACCCTGGAAAATGCTCCTTGTTATTTTCCCGCAGCAGGAGCTACGGGGTTCCCAGGGGATCTTCAGCTTCCTTTTCTTTTAATCACTCGCCATTGAATATATATTGCAATCTGCGTTGCACTTCCGGTGCTTCTCGAAGCTTGGTATCCATCTTAGCCGGGTCAATATGGAAGATAACAGGATCGGCCCCTTCCGACATCAACCGATCACCCCAATCCTGCAACAACACAATAGTGTTGAGGATGAGAAGCCCTTCGGCAGGTTGAACAGCATCGTACAAGGCTTCTGTCATGATCTGGTCAGGATCTTTTTCGTATTCCAATGCCAGATACAATGCCGCCTGAACCCGGTTTACTGGCACTGGATCTGAACTGGCGATCTTTTCGATCAGATTACGACCTATCCTTGCTGATCGATCGCCTGCATTGCACGCGATCAATGCCCAATACCGGTCCCAGGGGTCGTTCGATCGCAAGGCCTTTTTAAGCGACCTGGTTGCCCGGGGATCACGATCCAGGCAAAGGTTGACTATCGTCAGGTACCGCGATATATCTGCGCGGTGATCTGCACCAAATTGAGTGGGATTGTCAAACGCCTGATTTATCAGGACATATTCCGGATACAAAGACAGATCCGGCAAAGTCACTATCCAGGAATGTAGCCTTGATCGCAACTCCAACAGTTTTTCCTGATATACCGGATCGTCTGCCAGATTTTTGGTTTCGTAAGGGTCAGCTTCCACATCAAACAAAAGTTCAGGAGGACGGGCTTGAAAAAATGCAGATTGAATCGCAGTGAGTTCCCCTGCCCTGTAAAGACTTTCCCATTCCTGATACGCCAGCATATTGTACCGATAATTATTCATCAGCGCGTCCACCTCATACGGCTGGAAACTTCGGATATATTTGTATTTCCCTTTCCGAACTGACCGGGTCATATCATACTTTTCATCAAACCGATCCGCGTAGGCAAATATTTCATCGCGTTGATTCACTTCGGCCATATCCACCCTGGCCCCCAGAAAAGGAACACCGTCCATTCCGTCAGGAATTTCCACCCCCGCCAATTCCAAAACGGTCGGCGCAAAATCAATAAAGCTCACGAAACCTTCTACCTGGCTTCCAGCTTCCACCCCCAGTGTTTCTCTGTAGACGGGTGGAATATAAACCACCAGTGGTACGTGTAGTCCTGTTTCGTATAAATATCCTTTGCTACCCGGCAATACACCGCCATGATCGCCAAAATAAAAGATAATGGTATTCTCCATAAGGCCCTCTTCTTTCAAATCCTGCAGGATATTGCCTACCCAATCGTCCATTTGCCGAATGCGATCCCGGTAGTACGCATTGGTGAAACGGAAAAGATCGGTGTCGGGATGATTGGGCTGAACGAAAACTTCCCCCACAGAAGTGGCAGGTTCGTACTCCTCCATTTTTTCCCGGGTAAAATGGAGGCCCCCTTCATGCGTCATGGTATTGTTGACCATATGGAAAAACGGCTGTCCTGGTTTCCTGTTTTTCCAGGTGGCTTCCCTGGAAGATTCGTCCCACACTTCCGTTGATTTTTGCAGATTGTAATCTTCTTTGTGGTTATTGGTCGTATAATACCCGGCTTCTCTCAGATATTCCGGGAACATTTTTAAATTTTCGGGCATGGGAACCTGCCTGATTTTGCGGTGGTATTGACTCCCGATCCGGGGTCCATAAGCTCCCGCAATCAAGGTGGATCTGGATACACTACAGACCGGAGCATTGGCAAATGCATGGGTAAATAACAGTCCACCCCGGGCCAGTTCAGCGATGTGAGGAGTGGGTGCACCGTGTTCATCAAACAAAGATAAATAGTGTTTGGAATTGTCTTCCGAGGTGATCCATACGATGTTGGGACGATCTGCCGGAGTAGATTTTGCCTCCTGACCCGACACCTTATTCATATGGAAAAGAAAGATCAGAAGAATCACTTTCCAGGCTAGAAAATTCGATACATCAATACTTTTCATTTCTATGGCATTTTGTGGAGAGCTATCAATCAAACCGTTCCTGGTTTTGTCAATCGTGGTCATTTCTGTCATTTACAAAGACCTGCTATCTTTTATCGATACTGAAACGATACAGGCCTGGAGTACTCTGTCAGCCGGTGTAATTCATCCCATATTCTGACCTTCCAGTAATATTGGTTTCCTGGCTCCAACGCCTGGCCCTGGTGCGCGATGTTTGAATAATCGGGTGACTCCACCTCCCCACTATTCCAAACATCGCCGATATTGAGGTCAATTTTTTCGAGAGAGCTCGCCACCAATATTTGATAAGCCTGCTGATTCCCTGCACCCTCTGGCATTTCCCATTCGTACACCGGAAGGGAGTCTATTCGAATAACGCTTTTATTTTCCTGCAGGTTGTCCAACGTAGGATCCGACCCCAGTCCTGAACTCACCTCCAAGCCCACCGGTGCCCCGACATACGGATCCCGGTATTGGTAGGCCATCTTTTCCAACTGAAGACGAAATTTATCCAGCGTGTCCCGGTACTGAAAATCACCAGCCAGATTCCGTGTTTCCCGAGGATCATCTTTCAGATTATACATTTCTTCGATCGTATGATCATTCACATACCGCAGGTATTTCCATTGGTCAGTCCTCAATCCTTCGCTTGGTGGGATATGCTCAAATTCCCAGAGGTGCTCGATCAATGCCGTATCACGCTCGAGATCATAAGATTCTGTTGTCAGAAAAGGCACCAGGCTCCTGCCCTGCCATTCCCCAGGGATATCCCCTCCAGCCAGGTCCAGAATAGTGGCAGGTATATCGATATTCATAGCCATTTGCTCTATTTCCCTGTGATGACGATGCCTGGGATCGTATATGATCAAGGGCACCCGGACAGAGTTGTCGTACATGAGCCATTTTCCGGCCAATTGGCGTTCTCCCAGGAAATATCCGTTATCCCCCATCACTATGATCACCGTATTCTCATCCCGACCGGATTCTTTCAACTTTTCCCGGATGCCCGCGATCTCGCGGTCAATACCTGCAATCATCCTGTAATACCCCTTTATGGAATGCTGGTATTTTTCGGGAGTGTCATACCGCCAGTACCATCGTACCCGGTTGAATCCTTCCCGAACCTGAACCGGTAATGCATCAAACCAAGCA
Organism: uncultured Bacteroidota bacterium; assembly: GCA_937876435.1. Taxonomy (GTDB): domain Bacteria; phylum Bacteroidota; class Bacteroidia; order Chitinophagales; family Saprospiraceae; genus Membranihabitans. The sequence goes on along the minus strand of CALEIL010000228.1, from coordinate 20,103 downwards.
TCGTCCTTCAAATCCGGTTCCGGGATCATCGTACCTGCCAGAATGGAGTCCGATGCATTCTGCCAGAAATATTGATCCGGCGCACCATCATGGGCATGAGGTGCCGAAAAACTTAAGCTCAGGCAAAACGGCTTATCTTCAGGAACCCGGTCGAGAAAATCCAGCGCTTTTTGGCCCGTGTATCGGGTCAAATGGACCGTATCTCCATGCAAAGTCTTGTAATAATAACCTCGGTAATCTTTGAACCGATTGTTGCGGTCGTACGATTCAAACTCATCAAACAATTCCTCTTCCCGGTCGTATTTGACCCCCAATTTTCCGTAGAATCCAGTGAAATATCCTACCTTTTTCAACTCCAGCGGATAGGAAGTTTCCATAAACTCATTTTTGATGGCGGTGGTTCGGAAATCATACCGGTGCGTTCGTTCATACAATCCCGTCAGAATAGTCGCCCGGCTCGCTGCACAGATTGGGGTAGTTACCATGGCGTGGGAGAAATAGACACCCTCTGCTGCCAGACGATCCATTTCCGGAGTATGGGCCAGTTTATTCCCCGCATACCCCAATGCATCCCAGCGTTGATCATCTGTCAGGATAAAAATAATGTTGGGTGGGTCGGCTGGAGTATCCGGAACATTGGGAGAACTGCAGCTTTCTAAAAAGCAAGCCAGTACTACGACCGTGACAATCGTGGAACAAAGTCGGGTGACTGGTCCCGATATTGAATTATATGTCAAATAATTTAGCATAGTGCGGCAGAGGCTTGAAAATGCCCCCACCAGACTCGAAAAATGCTTTTTCGGTATGATATACCCCCTGGTCTGGTTGCACCCATGGGGCCCGGGGCATCGGATGATAGGACACCATGGTGTCCCAATTCTTATAGTATTGATGTCCGTTGGCTTCCTGTAAACCCACACTGATGCCGGGAAAAGCAGGTAAGCGGGCTGCTACGTTTTTGTTCCATTCTACCAAAATGGGGTTCACCGTAAGGTCAGCGCAGAAACAAGGGATATTGTGTTCGTAAGCCAACTGCGCTATTTTCATAGTCATACTCAGCGTTTTGGCGATGGCCTTCACCGCAAAGGCGGTATAGCCCAGTTCTATCCGATGGGCAGCGTCTTCGACGGTATGAGCACTCTCATCCGAGGCGATCCGCACTCCGAGATCTCCTACAAATTCTTCATTGGACTCGTCAAAAGGCTCCTCTACTACCGCTATCTGATCAAAGGCTCCGATTGCCCGGGCATGGTCCAGCAACCGCTGCAGCGTTTCTTTCTTTTCATATCGGCCATTGGCATCAAAATAGTAAGGTATCTTCCCATTTGCCGTATAGGGAGTGGAATACTTCTGCATGGCCTGATGGACACCGGTCAGGAATTCTTTATCTTTCTCCAGCATTTCTTCCTGCGTACCCGCGGCTCCGATTTTGAGTTTCAGGATAAAATAGCCTTCATCAGTGGCTTCGGTCAGTTTATCAATGGATGTGCCGGTGGCAAAGGAAGGGATACTGGCTACCTTATCATGCCGGGCGGACAAACCCGGTTTGTAAGCTTCCGGGATCATCTCATCAAAATTGTCGATACCGTGTTCGTGGGCATAGAGCAACCAGGCTGCATTGTCCACGCATACCAGAGCATTGAGCGCAAACGTCTTTCGCAGATCAGCGTGAGTGGTGATTTTGGCCGCATACTCATAAACCTCCGGGAAAATGTCATCCAAAAGCTGCAATGGATCCGTAAAACTTTGTCCTTCTATCAGTTTAAGGGCATATTCACTTACATTGTACATCAGGGAATGGCCACCTGTTTCGGAATGTTCAAAAGCCACGCGGGAATCGGACCACAGGACGCCCTGGGTTCCAATTCCAATTTTCCGGACGCCTGAATCATTTTCCATCATAGCTGCTGTCTGCCAGCATTCTGTGATGGCTCCTCCCTTGAAATGATACGGATACAAGGGTTCGCGTTCAAAATTGGAACTTACCTTACTAATTCTGATATTCCTGTTGTTCATATTTCGTAATTTATTTCCCCAATTGCCCGGGCTGTTAACCACGTACCCAGCCGCAGCAGTAGCAGTCAATTTAAGAAAATCCCTGCGTTGCAATGGCAAGATACTATTTGAATTGAGTTTCATATTGATCGATTATACTAGTGCGTCGAATCTTAAGTGCCTATAGTGGTATTTCGGCATCTTTTTCGCCAGCTCCTCCCTTCCGTTGGTCGGGAGGCAGGCTTTCATCATCATAAGCCTTACGCAGCATAGGCTTTATTGCCCGCCCTCGGAAAGGTATCCTCGGTTTCCCCATCTAAGGCCTACCAGACTTTGGTCTCGCTCATCATTACCGAGGCTGCATTTTGTCATGCCTTGACCTTTACACATTTTTATGGTACATCCTCACCAGGTATCCATACCCAGGCAGGCACGGCGGGCAAGCTGGGCCCAGCTTGCATGTATGGGCATGGGCCGGTCAATACAATGCGTCCCGAGTGTACAAAGAATAGGTTTATTGACAAATCATTTTTCGGACAGAAGTATAGTTTTTTGTTCTCAACCTGACATAATATATACCTGGCCGAAGTGGTCCGGCTGAGAAATCAACCTGGTGTTCACCGACCTGTTGGTTCTGATCTACGAGAGTTCTAACTTTTCGACCGATGATATCAAATACATCAAGGGTCACAGGTGTTGACGCGGGTAGGTGGTAGATGATCCGTGTCTCTGATTCAAAAGGATTGGGATAATTTGGAAATAAGGTGGGACGATGTAATAAATACCCTCCCATCGGGTCTTGAGTGGTATATGTCAAAATATCCTCCTCCGGATTTTCCAATTTCCGGGTCGTGAAAACTTTAAATTCTCCGGGATTCAGCATCCACATGGTGTCTCTTTTGGAAATCAAAATGGAATCCCCGGAGAAATATTCATACCATTTTCCTGACCGACTAAAATGAGGTTGAGTGGTATTCTCTGTGACACCGAAGTTGCCGGTGATTACTACATTCATATCAGGATGTTGGATGGCGATATCCTTGACGATACCCGAAAGATTGGTTTCTACGTTAGCTTCGGGATCAGTAAATGCCGGGCTGGATTGCCGAAGTTTCATTAAAGCCTGGAAGGTCTTATATACATTCTGCCGCTCCGGGTTATCAGCGTATTCCCAATGGATGGGTTTATTTCCAGTCCGGCCATTAAAGTTGATGGAAACGGGATATCCGAGTTCGCCAAACTGCCAGATCAATTTGGGACCGGGGACGGTCAGAAAAAAAGCAGCGACCAATTTGACCCGGTTCAATGCAGTAGAGTTGGATTGAATCTTATATCCTCCTGATTTATGACCAAATTCTAACATTTTATACATCAACCTCTCTTCATCGTGGCTTTCCATGTATGAAATGGCAGCACCAACCGGTAGATTTCGGTTGGGACCATATACCCTGGAGACATCTGATTTTCCGCTATCATGGTAACCCATACCAGCTTCACTGTATGAATGATTGAGATTGTTCCAGAACAGGATGCCAAGATTTTCATCCTGGCGGTATCGTGCCCATTCTTTCTCTTCATCCGATGAAGAAGCGATCCCCAAATGTTCGAAAATTACCAGAAAATCAGGATTTAAGTTCCATTGAATATCTGCGTAGGATTTGAGAACTTCTACCCGATCTGCCTGATAGGAATTTGTGCAGTTTTCTGCGTTTGTACCGGTGCAATTTTGCGTAAATCCTTTGGTGAGGTCCCATCGAAATCCGTCGATTCGGAACTCACGGATCCAGTGGCTGATGGAGTTTTGGACGTAGGCCTGGGTTGCATGAGCCTGATGATTAAAATCATGAAAAACGCTGTAGGTATGTGTGGCGTTTTCATTGAAGAACGGGTTGTCCTGGGTGGGTTTGCCGTCGAGACAACCGTTGCAATCATTCCACAACCGGACATAAGGATTTTGACCCGTGGCATGGTTGAATACCACATCCAGGATGACAGCCATACCCCTGCCGTGACATTCGTCGATCAGTCTTTTCAATGCTGAAGGTGAGCCGTAATATTTGTCAAGAGCCGAATGGAAGGAAGGGTTATATCCCCAGCTTTCATTGCCGTCAAATTCATTCACGGGCATGAGTTCGATCGCGTTGACCCCCAGATCCTGGAGGTAATCCAGGCGTTCGCGAACGGCATCAAAACTATGCCGTTCGTCAAAATCCCTGATCAGGATTTCATAGATGATCAGGTTTTCCCGGGGTGGGGGTACAAATCCGTCGTTTTCCCACCTGTAGGGAGGGGTATTTGTCCGAAACCACGTAACCGCTTCTGTGGTCTGCCCTGTGGGATATTCTGGCAAATCCGGCCAGATCGTACTATCTATCAGGGCATCGTGGTGGGGATCGAGGATAAGCGTGGAATAGGGATCCGCGATATTGATCGTAAATTCAACCAGGTATTGAAATAAAACATTCACATGACCATCCACATCCTCCAGGTTGATCCAGAATCGATCACGGGCGGTGTCTTTTTTCATCAGATAATTATTGTCGATCTGCCAGTCATTGAGATTGCTGATGAGATGAACCCATTCTTTGCCAGGTGCATACAGCACGAGAACCAGCGAACTGGAATCCTGGGGATGATAATTGATACCATCTTCAAAAATGTCGGGCAAGGAAGCAATCTCTACGGTAGGTTTGATCACGGCTGAAAAGGAAAGAGTTGATGTTTCATTCATCCCGGTCGCCTGGAGAACAAAATGAGTATTCCTTGTCAACTCGTATTCGTACTCGTACACGGAATCCGGTTGGGAGGTGGTGTGTGCCGTATCATTGTTGGCAAGCAGTGTAAATATGGCCTGGTAGGATGTATTGGCGTGGATCATCAGACTACCGGCAGAATCCAGAATGGTGAGTGTTTGTTCAGGTTGGTTAAGCCGGATTTGAAATCTGCCTACTTCCACCAAAAAGTCCTGAGATTTTTTATCACCGGATCCATTTTTAGCTTTTACCAGCAACCCTATCCGACCAATCCCTTGTCGGTTAAAAAATTTGGTAGGAACCAGGGTCAACCGGTATACCCCTTCGCCCAAATGGTCTAGTTTATGTGATTCACCCGAATTGTCCCATGTACCGTTGCCAGGGGCATCCATCGGATTTTCGTGGTCGGTGTCGTACGACCATGCCCAGAGATAGACATCATTTACACCCCACATGCTGACCGACAATCCCGTTACCGTGATTTCGACGGTATCATTTTCTCCAAATACCTCCGGTTGTATAGAAAATTCAACTTCCTGTACCTGCCCCCATGCGCTTCCGCATATAGCGATGAGGAGAATAAGAACCAGATGCCAGATTTTCATAATTGTCAATTTAAACAATTGCTCTGGCGGAAGGAGGCTGTGGTGTATGCCTGCGTGAGAGCGTGTCCGCCTTTCGCCTTGAGTAGAAGATTAAGAATCTTTGCAATAATCCGTACAACGCTCAACCAGTGTAGGGTAAAGGCGCCTTGTTTATACACAAGCCACGACGCCGCAGGCTTCTTCTCCCACCGCCTACTCCGGCTTTCCAATCCCAGTCCCCACTAATTCAAAATCAACTCATACGTGTAATTCCTGGGCGTAGTCAGATCGAGAATAACAGTATAATTTCCCCCGTCAGCAATCAGAATATTGGCAGAACCCACTTCTAGTGAACCATCCGATTCATCATCTCCATAATTCCAGTCCCATGCATCGTTTGCACGAAATTTTATTTCCATTCCACCGATCAGATCCAAAGTCACGCTCCATAATCCGGTAGCCGGGTCAAAGGCCAAATCTGTGTCCGAATCCCATCCTCCCGGAGTTGCGGAACCGATAAGGCCCCATTGGTATGCCGTAGTAGAATAAGTAAGTTCTTCTGTATTCACTTGCACGAAGTAATGACCGGGGTCGCTTGTACAATCAACTTCATCATCGGCTACCAGTTTTCCGGAGAAAGTACCATCATCGCCCCAATCCGTATTACCCCACTGGAATAATCCGTCATCGTTTGGAGCCAGAAATTTATAGCCACCATCCAGCCAAACATAGCCTTCATAGTCCGTCTTTCCTATTCCCGAAGCGGATAGCAGGGGCGCTGTTTCTGGTGACCACCCCTGATGATTACCCGGAACTGCGAGCATTGGTAATGCGGGTTCCTCTTCTTGTCCCTGTGGTTCGGGCAAAAATACATTCATACTTTGAGGTGGAGATACGGTTTCCAGGTTTTGTTGGCTACCTACTGAAGCTTTTACCCGGAAGTAGATGGTTCCGGAGTTATTGGGGATGACCTCGCCATCTACGATTTCATTGTTCTCCGGATCATTGTCCAGGCCAGCCTTCTGGGCCAAAGCCATCATCTGGGCTACTGTTACAGCAAATTGGTTATCATTCGTACTCCCCAGAACTGTTATATCTGAAAAATCGGTAGTTGGTGCCCCCTGGAGCTCATACTGGACAGGTGTTTCCACGCCAAACGAAGGCGTGTTCCACACAAACCGTTCAGAAATATTGTTTAGGGTTTGGTTGGTCAATACGTATTCATTCAAAAAAGTATTAGTAAAAATGATATTTTCCGAAGGTTCCTGAGCGGTAAATTCAAATTTTCCCTGATCGTCGATGCAGGACACTGTGAGTGATAAGGCTAGTAATGTAAATGTGAATACGCGTATTATATTTTCCATAATTGTTTGTTTTAAGGTCAAATTAATATCCGGGGTTCTGGGTCAGATTTGGATTGATGATAATGATGTTATTTGGAAGTGGAAATAATTTTCGGCTGTCCGCTACTGGAACCCCATTTTTGGCATTGCCTTTCCAGGGCCAGAGGTAATCTCCGCTTGTAAATAGATCGTAGCGAATCAGATCGGTGCGTCGTAACCCTTCCCAATACAATTCACGCGACCGCTCATCGAGGATAAAATCCAGACTAAGATCTTCATTTGAAATATTACCGTTGGTGTTGCCAAAGGCCCGTTCGCGTAGCTGGTTAATAAGACCCAGTGCAGTGATTGGATCTCCTCCGGTGCCGCCACGAAGCACCGCTTCGGCATAGTTTAGGTATATTTCTGCCAAACGGATCAATGGGAGGTCAGTGTCTACATAATCCCCTCCTGTATCTTTGCCCTGATTCCCATTGATATCCACATTTTTAAATTTCGTCACAGCGTATCCATCTCCGAAGGCATTTGCGATGGCATTGATTTCATAGCTTTGGCCATCGGTGTGAAACATCGCACGATTATCGGCCCATGAAACCGGATAACCCTCGTCATCGGTCGCGGTGATGGATTCATCAAATTTGCTGACCAGTGCCCCTGTGGAACGATAGCCCCCCCAGCCGCCATTTACTCCATAAAGGGCAGGATCCATGTTGCCTCCCAAAGCTCCATGGACAAGGAAGGTAGTTCCGCCGAATGTTTGAGACTGGAGTCCGTCAAAATTTACGACAAAAATAAATTCATCCTGAGCACCGTTGCGATCGTTGTCTGCCAGGAACAATTCATCATAGGCGCTGCCACTCCCATTGCCATCGCTCGTATTGATCAAATACGTGGAATTAATCACCTGATTGGAAAAGTTCAATGATTCTGTATATTTTGTCGTACCTATCCATTCTTCCGCATTGAGGTATAGTCGTGAAAGTAAAGCCCATGCAGCTACCTGATCGACGCGGCCGTATTCGTTGGTTCCGGATGGAGGGAGATGATTCTGGATTTCAAGTAACTCCTTTTCCACAAAATCAAATAATTCAGTTCTATTGCTTTGGACAGGCAATTCGGTCGTTACGGTAGTCGACAATGGGACATGACCATAGAGATCAATCAGATTGTAATAAGCATAGGCTCTCAAAAATCGGGCTTCTCCAATGAAGTTTTCGACATCGGGATTGGGTAACAACGCCTCCGCATTGGAGATGAACGAATTGCAGAACGACACTTGCTGGGCTAGCCGATAGTACATGGCCTCCGTAAAATCATTGCTGGCTGACCAAGAGAGTGCGTGTAAATCCGGCAGTCCGGGATCACCCCAGCCCACGACACAATGATCAGTAGTTAGTTCATTTAAATTGAACAACACCCGCGTGAACTGTGACGCCCCTTCATCGATATCCGAAATGTCAGGCTGGCCGGCTGGTCCCTGTTGGCCTGTGACGGCTAGACTGGCGTACAATTTCGCGAGAGCACTTTTAGCTTCCAGCTCATTTAAGAAAACATTTTCTTCTGTAAAACTATCGGGATCGATAGGGAATTGGTTGAGGTCCTCGTGGCAGGATATCATTATTAAGGCTAATAAAATGACCCCCGTACTTTTTATAATTTTATTCATGATATTAGTTTCCATATTTAGCAATACTTCCGGTTCGTTCATATCCATCAAAAATCAATATTAACTCCGAATACGAAGGACCTGGGACGCGGGTAGAAATTATTGTCAATTCCACCTGGAATCTCCGGATCTACCCCCTCATAATCGGTGATCGTCAGTAAGTTCTGAGCCGAACAGTATATTTTAAGCGATGAATTACCCACCAGGCTTGGGAAGGTATATCCCAGGGTGACGTTGTCCAGTTTGAAGTATGAAGCTTCCTGGAGGTAATGGTCGCTGAGTAAATTGGATTCAGTACTATTGACAAATCGCGTTTTTAGGTAATCGCTATGAAGGTTGGTTAATATAGCATTTTCTGTAGCTCGGTTGTAATACGAGGTGTAGGAGGCAATATTAAAGTAATTATAATTGCCAATACTTGCCCTCGACATAATCCGGAGATCAAAATTTTTATAGTTCAAATTTGTTCCCAGTCCCATCAAAATATCCGGGTAGGGATCCCAATACAAGTATTTGTCGTTTTCATTGATCAGTTTATCGCCATTCCGATCCACATAGGCTCCTTCGATTGGAAAACCCTCTTCGTCATAAACTTGCTTGTATACCAGATATGCAAAAGGGGAACGGTCTTCCAGATGTGTCTGAACCGAATTTCCAGTTCCTCCTGAGATACTCCCCACGAATTGCTGATCGGGTAAATTTGTGACCGTATTTTCATTGAAAGCCCCATTGAAATTGATGGACCATTCCAGATTTTGTTTCCTCACTGGTACCAAATTGATCATCCACTCGATCCCCTTATTCTCCATATCTCCGATATTGGCCGAGATTCGGTTCCCAAAATTTGTAAATGGATCAATGATCGTGTTGCTTATCAATTCTCTGGTTTCTTTGCGATACACGTTGACAGATCCCGATACGCGGTAATTGAATATTGAATAATCCAGTCCGGCATTGAGTGTCCGTCCGACCTCCCACCTAAGGTTCTCATTAATGGGTTCTGGGCGGTAGGTTTGATAAAAGGTATTCCCAAATTGGTAATTGGCTGTGGACTGACTACCGGTGTACCGGGTGAGAAAATTGTAATCGCCCAATCCATTCACATTTCCTACTTCTCCATATCCTATCCTGAGTTTGAGTTCCTCAATGGCGGAATTTTGCAGGAATTGTTCCCGGTGCAGATTCCAGGCCAGTGCTACTGAGGGGAAGTATCCCCATCGGTCTTCGGGATTGAGCTTGGAAGACGCATCAGCCCGCAACGTAGCTGTAATCAGGTATTTTTGCTTGAAATTATAGTTGAATCGACCAAAATAAGATAAAAGAACGTTTTTGGAGAGATCATAAAATTCGTATACATTCCCATCTTCTTCGGCTTCGCTGTCGTAATTGTAATTGTCAAAATCAAAGGCCTGATAGGAATATCCTCCCACGATATTCACAAAATGATTTCCGGCATCTTTCTGATATGTGAGGTAAAAATCGAGCAATTTATTGGTTGCTTTCTGAGAATACCTGGACAGTGAGCCGTTCCACGATGCATCTGAGGTAGGTATAAGTTCCGATGTGGCTCTTCTTCCTCCACTATTGGACAAATCCAGCCCCGCATTTAATGTAGCAGTGATATCAGCAAGAAAATGTAATTTATAGTTGACCTTGGCATTTCCGATGAATCTACGCACTTCAGAAGTGTCATCGATCAGATTGAGCAGGGCTACCGGGTTGGTGGGTGCCAGGTTGATTTTGTACCCATTGGTGCCGGTCCAGGTACTGTATCCATCAAATCGGGATTCCGGATCGTAAACGGGTTGAGTGGGGTCATAGTCTACTGCACTTCCGATGGCTCCGCGATCCGCAAACGTGTTTTCTGTATACGCGCCACGGGCGTTCAATTCCAGACTAAGGTGATTATCCAACAAAGAAGGAGTCAGATTCAGGGAAGCGGTCGTTCGCTGGAATTTATCCCCTCTTAAAATGCCATTGTGGTCAGAATAACCAACCGAAGTACGAAGTGGGATTCCCCACAGCGCACCCCGGGCACTTAATGCATGGTCATTTCCCAAAGCGGGAGCGTATATCTCATCCTGCCAATTGGTATTCGCGGACCCCAATCGCGCGATTGCATCGCTTTTGCCCGTAGATTGTACCACCGTCCTGAATTGGTCTGCGGATAGAACGTCAGTATAACCATCAGGTTGGAATGAGGTCACGGAGCCTGAATAGTTGAAAGTAAAATCAGTTGCTCGTCCTTTTTTAGTCGTGATCAGGATCACACCGTTAGCTGCCCGGGATCCATATATGGCAGTTGCTGAGGCATCTTTAAGGACGACCATGCTTTCAATGTCATTGGGATTTAGCAGGTTGAGAGGATTGCGGGAACCTCCCACTCCTCCATCGTTCAATGGAATGCCATCGATCACGATCAGAGGACTGCTATTAAGGGTCAACGAACCAAGCCCCCTGATCAGGATATTTTGACCTTCACCAGGTGCCCCACCACCCGAACTCACAGATAGTCCTGCGACTCGACCTGCGATCAATTGCTGTGCCGAAACGATAGGACCGCGATTGAAGTCACGGTTGGTGATGAGGTCGGCAGCACCGGTCAGATCTTCTTTCCGGGCACTTCCATAGCCGATCACCACGATTTCACCCAATTCTTCGATGTTTTGGGACATGGTCACATTTAAGGTCGTGGACGTGACTACTCGTTCTTCCATGGCATATCCGATATAGCTAAAAATCAAAGTGTCGTTTAAAGATGCGGAGATTTGATACTGGCCATCAACATCGGTGACAGCTCCAGTAGTAGTTCCTTTTACTAAAATATTAACCCCGATTAAAGTGGACCCGGATAGATTTTCAGTCACCGTGCCTGTCACCAGGTTCTGAGCATGTGTTGCCAATGGACCAAGCAAAAGCAATAATAAACCATATTTCCACATCATTTTCTACGTGAATTTTATTTTTAAAAATTCGTCTTAAAAACTGTCAATTTTTCCAACCTGACCTAAACGTAGAAAATATTTTCACTACTAAAAAATAGATAGTTATGATTTCCTTTACGAAAACGATGTAGTGTTGAAAACTTTTTGAATTTTTAACTTAATTGGTGGTCATATCCTTTTCCACACTCCGGGATTTTGTTGGAAACCTCGATCGATCTTACCTGATGAAATTATTGAAATCCAATGCTACAATAATTAGGGCATTTGTAAACCGATTCACCAGATTTAGAGTCGCATTTGATATCCAGCGGTCTGGGAGATTAGGTCATCCACTAACTGCTCGAGGTCATTTTGAATGGACTCTAAAAATACGGGCACTTTGTTAAAATTCCGGTTTTTTATGCGGTTGAAATATTGTACTTTTAGGGGAAATGAGCAAAAGAATCACATTAAAGCAAATCGCCAAAGAACTCGGGGTGTCGATATCTACCGTATCCAAAGCCTTGCGGGACAGCGACGAAATAGGTCTGGACACCAGGGAAAGGATTCAGGCATTTGCTAAGTTCCATAACTACCGACCCAATAGCATAGCCCTGAGTCTGAAGAATAAGAAATTCCGAACCCTTGGTGTAATTATTCCTGAAATCGTACACAACTTCTTTTCAATGGTCATCAACGGAATCGAGAACGTAGCCAATCAGCGAGGGTACAACGTGGTGGTGTGTTTTTCCAATGAATCGTTTGACCGGGAAGTGATCAACATGGAAACGCTGGCCAATGGAGCAATCGACGGATTTATAGTCGCGTTGACCAAAGAAACCCAGCTCAAACAAGATTACCACCATCTTAAGGAAGTGATCAACCGGGGAATGCCTCTGGTGATGTTTGACCGGGTGACCTATGATGTATACTGTGATAAAGTCGTGGTGGACGATACCTATGCGGCGTATTCTGGTGTCAATTATCTTCTCAAAACAGGTTGCCGTCGAATCGCCTTGCTGACAATCCCCGACCATATCAGTGTCGGTAAACTGAGAAATCAGGGGTATTTTGAGGCCCTCAAAGACGCCGGAATGCCGGTCCATGAGGATTTGATCGTGGTGATTGATGATATCGAATCCGACGTAGAAATCAAACATTTGTTTGACCATCATCAATTCGACGGACTTTTGTGCGTGAATGAGTTTTTTGCTGCCACCTCCCTACGGGAGGCTCATGATCGGGGAATTCGAATTCCAGATGATGTTTCTATAATAGGCTTTGCAGACGGTTTTTTGGCCCGAAACGCATACCCCAAATTAACGGCGATCGATCAAAACGGGTTTCGAATGGGGGAAAAGTCAGCGGAAATGTTAATTGAAAAAATAGAAAGCGACGCTGGCGAGGAATATTTTCGTACCGAGGTTGTGCGAACCCAACTGGTACTACGGGAATCGACCAGGAAACTTTGAGCACCAGTTTTCTGAGATATATTATCTGTATCCGGAAAAAATTGAGGTCAAGTGTTAAAATACTATTCGTTTTCATCGGGAATGAAAATACTTTCTATATTTAGCCCGTCAATTTGTCAATTTTTCCTGCCTGTATTCTATGGTTGTGGCCTGACCTGGTCTAATAACCACTAGAATTTTTCTGTATACATAAGATGAAATAATGAAAAAACGCGAACTGAGTTTCCGGGAGATCTGGAATATGAGTTTCGGCTTTTTGGGAATTCAATTTGGTTTTGCGTTACAAAACGCAAACACCTCCAGAATCTTTGAGACCCTGGGTGCAAGAATTGACGACATCCCAATTTTGTGGATAGCAGCTCCGGTGACTGGATTGATCGTCCAACCGATTGTTGGATATTTTAGCGATCGGACATGGACCCGCCTGGGCAGACGCCGCCCCTATTTCTTATTTGGAGCTATTCTGGCTTCCCTGGCCCTGGTTATTATGCCCAATTCTCCTACACTTTGGATGGCTGCTGGTATGCTGTGGATCATGGATGCATCCATCAATATCTCCATGGAACCCTTCCGGGCCTTCGTAGGAGATAATCTACCTAACCAACAACGAACCAGAGGATTTGCTATGCAAAGTTTTTTTATCGGCGTCGGCGCAGTGGTAGGATCCGTGTTGCCTTTTGTTTTTACCAATTGGTTTGGGATAAGTAATGTGGCAGCAGCGGGAGAAATCCCCGATTCTGTGAAGTGGTCCTACTACGTGGGAGCTGTCGCTTTTATCACGGCGGTCGGATGGACGGTGTATTCATCCAAGGAGTATACCCCCGAAGAGCTGGCTGTATTCGAAGCTACTGAGAGGAAAATGCAGATCAACTCTCAGTCAGAAACACACAAGCATTCAAATATTGAAGCGAATTTACGAAATGCAGGACTTTTGTCCGGACTCCTCGGCCTGGTGCTGACAGCTATTTTGTGGGGATCCAATCTCGAAAAAGAACTGTATATTCTCTCATTTGGCTTAGTGATTTTGGGTGGATTGTTTTTGTTAGCGCTGTGGATTCGACGAAAAAATCAAGCAGCTGGATTTGCAACGATCATGGTTGATTTGATCGGGATGCCGTCTGCGATGAAACAGTTAGCCTGGGTACAATTTTTTTCCTGGTTCGCTCTGTTTTCAATGTGGATATATACCACCCAGGCCGTGACGGGACATATTTACGGGACATCAGACCCTACTACTCTTCTATACAATGAGGGGGCTGACTGGGTTACATTATTATTTGGAGTATATAACGGTGTGGCAGCACTCGTGGCCTTTTTACTTCCTGTTATTGCTCAAATAATCAGTCGTCGGGGCACCCATTTCCTGGCCTTATGCCTCGGAGGATGCGGACTGATATCTGTATTTTTTATTACTGAACCTGCTCTCTTGTTGATTTCCATGATAGGCGTGGGTATTGCCTGGGCTAGTATTTTGTCCATGCCTTACGCCATGCTTTCTGGTTCTTTGCCCGCTTCCAAAATGGGCTACTACATGGGGGTATTTAATTTTTTTATCGTCCTCCCTCAAATCGTTGCGGCAACCGTTCTGGGCTATATCGTATCTCGGTTGTTTGATCACCAACCGGTCTATGCGCTAGTGGTGGGGGGATGCGCAATGATCCTGGCGGGTTTACTGAGTTTGCGCGTGAAGGATCATACCGATCCAGTACTTGTCAATTGGCAATCGAAATCAAAAGGGGTATGAGAGCTTTGATATTTGACCTGGATGGTGTGATCGTAGACACAGCTGAATTTCACTATCTGGCCTGGAAAATGGTAGGTGAAGAATTTGGATTTAGTCTGACCCGGGAACAAAACGAAAGGCTGAAAGGAATCAGTCGACGGGATTCGCTGATCAAGATATTGGGATGGGCCAATACATCAGTAGTTCCGACTCACTTTGAGCGGATAATGTTTGAGAAAAATGAATATTATCTCTCCCTGGTGGACCAAATTACGCCCCGGGATGCATTGCCTGGTGTGCGGGAATTCATTCATAATGCTCGTCTAGCTGGTTACCTAACGGCCATCGGATCGGCCAGCAGAAATGCTCACATTATCCTTTTAAAGCTTAAAATGACGGATGCATTTGAAATAATACTGGATGGCAATAGTGTTAAAACTGCCAAACCCGATCCAGAGGTATTTACCCGGGCTGCGGATCAGTTGGGCGTCAGGTACGACCAATGCGTAGTCTTTGAGGATTCGGAGGCAGGTATAGTAGCAGCAAAATCGGTAGGCATGATAACTGTTGGGATCGGTACATCCTATCATCTTTCCGGAGCCGACTGGATATTTCCTGATTTTCAAAATATATCTATTGAATTTATCAATCAGTTGAGAAAATGAATCGAAATTTTATCAAACCCGACGCCTGGTCGATCATCGAAGAAGGGTATGACCCACTAAGAATCCGGGCGGCAGAAAGTTTGTTTAGCCTGGGGAATGGGGCGATGGGACAACGCGCTAACTTCGAGGAGCGGTATTCGGGTGATACGTTTCAGGGGAGCTATATCGCAGGAATTTATTACCCGGATAAAACCAGAGTAGGGTGGTGGAAAATCGGATATCCTGAGTACTTTGCAAAGGTACTGAACGCACCCAATTGGATCGGGATTGACGTATGGATCGACGGAGAAGAATTGGATCTGGCGAAATGCGTGACAGTCGATTACTTCCGAAGGCAACTGAATATGCAGGAAGGGTGGTATGAACGCTCCTTTGAAGCCACGCTTCCCAATGGAGCCCGGGTCAGAGTGGTCTCGCGACGATTTCTGAGCCTGGAGATGGATGAGATAGGTGTGATCCGATACTCCGTGATCCCCCTCAATCGCGATGTGCGGATAAATTTTATCCCTTACCTGGATAGCGGTGTTGAAAATCAGGACGCGAATTGGGACGACAAATTCTGGGATACACTCCGGATCACAGAAGGAAAGAGCAGGGGAAGTATTCTAACGCGTACCCGTAAAACTGAGTTTTATGTCGCGGCCTTTATGAATAATAAACTTAGTCTCAACGGGAGACTTCTCGATGTGGATCCAGTAGATATCCATGTACACAACGTGACCTGTTTGAAGCAGATCTATGAGTATGAGGTAGAAAGAGGTCAAACCTTTACGCTGACCAAAACGGGAGGGTATGTCACTTCTTTGAACCACGATAAAGATGATTTGGAAGCTGTGGTACATCAGGTTTTGGATGAAGCTGATAGGGTCGGGTATTATGGTATGCTCCAAAACCAAACAAAGGCGTGGGCCGATATATGGAATAGTGCTGACATCACCGTCGAAGGAGATTTAAAAGCCCAGCAAGGAATCCGGTTTAATATATTTCAACTCAACCAAACCTATCTGGGAAGGGACCATCGACTCAATATTGGACCCAAAGGGTTCACTGGAGAAAAATATGGGGGGAGTACTTACTGGGACACTGAGGCCTTTTGCCTTCCCTTTTATCAGGTCACTAAGGGAGCGAAGGTCGCCCGAAATCTATTAAATTACCGGTACCAACACCTGGAAAAGGCAATCCAAAATGCGGCGAAACTCGGTTTTGATCATGGTGCGGCATTGTACCCCATGGTGACCATAAATGGTGAAGAATGTCACAATGAATGGGAGATTACGTTCGAGGAAATCCACCGAAATGGAGCTATAGTTTACGCGATTTACAATTACACGCGGTACACTGGTGACAATACATACATCCCTGAAAAAGGTCTGGAAGTCATCGTGGCGATTGCCCGGTTTTGGTCCCAACGCGCCCATTTTTCTCAGGACAAAAAACATTACGTAATACTGGGGGTGACCGGGCCCAATGAATACGAAAATAATATCAACAATAATTGGTATACCAATTACTTAGCCCGGTGGTGCCTTCGGTATGCCACAGAGCAAGTTCGACGTGTCCACGATGAATACCCGGAGGACTTTGACCGGATCGTGCACAAAACTTGTTTGACGGACGAGGAAATACAAAAATGGATTGCTCTGGCTGACCAAATGTATTTACCGTATTCGGAAGAGTTTGATGTTTATCTACAGCAAGATGGATTTTTGGACAAGGAGCGCCTCTTAGTGACGGACATTCCACCGGAGCAAAGTCCGATTAATCAGCACTGGTCCTGGGACCGAATTTTACGATCTCCCTTTATCAAACAAGCCGATGTTTTGCAGGGATTTTACTTTTTTGAAGATCATTTTTCGAAGGCTGAACTGGAACGTCACTTCGATTTTTATGAACCCATTACCGTACACGAATCTTCCCTGTCTCCCTGTGTTCATAGCATTTTAGCCGCATCATTGAACCGCATGAACAAAGCGTATGAAATGTACCTCAGAACATCCCGTTTGGATCTGGACGATTACAATAAAGAAGTACACGAGGGATTGCATATTACGTCTATGGCTGGAACCTGGCTTAGCATAGTGGAAGGATTTGGTGGTATGCGGGTCAGGGATGACACACTGACGTTCACTCCCCGAATACCCATACAATGGGATTCGTATTCTTTCAAAGTAAACTTTCGGGAGTTTGTAATTCAGGTGGTTGTGAGCCAATCCGAAATAACCGTATACGCTGACCAGGAGCTTCCGTTTCCTGTATTGGTCAACGATCAAGAGATACAAGTGGAAACGATTGCCTATTGAACCATGGAAAACTAGTGTGCCGGGCATTAAGTTCGTGATACTTAAGACGAGGTTATTTTTTGTCAGATCGAAGAAGCTAAACCGCGTATAGCCATAGCTACATAAGGCTTTAGATGATGAGGATATGGCGAAAAAGAATCCGTCAGAAGTGTCACGAATTTAGTGACTGGTGCACTAGCTAATATAATTTGTTGAATGAAAAATAGAGAATCACAATGAGGACAATCAGAAAAATGTGGATGATCGTATTTGCTTTTGGTTTTGTGACCCTTCATGCGCAAATAGATCGGGTGGAACCTCCCTTTTGGTGGAGCGACATGCACCGGACCGAAGTTCAAATCCTACTGTATGGTGAGAACCTGGCCCGTATGGACATTCAATCGCCAGTCCTGACAGTGAAAAATGTGATACGAACTGAAAATCCGAATTACGTATTCGTGACGGTAGACACCCGAAAGGTGGCAGAAGGTGTCTACCCTATTCACCTTCTTGAAAATAATCAAGTGGTTCATTCCATCAATTACGAATTTTTATCACGTGAAGAGGGGTCAGCGGAAAGAAAGGGATTTGATTCTTCGGATGTGATTTATTTGCTTATGCCCGATCGTTTTGCCAACGGAGATACTACCATAGATTCTCATCCGGACATGGTAGAGAAAGTCAATCGTACACATCAGGGTGGAAGACATGGAGGGGATATCCGGGGCATCATCGACCACCTGGATTACCTGGAGGAACTCGGAGTTACAGCCATTTGGAGTACGCCGATGTGCGCAGATGACGATGAACGGTATTCGTACCATACCTATGCACAGAGTGATGTTTACCGAATCGATCCCAGATACGGCTCCAACGAAGATTATCGCCTGCTGGCCGACGAGATGAAGAAGCGCGGTATGGGTTTGATCATGGATTATGTCACCAATCATTGGGGGCTGGAACATTGGATGATTCGGGATTTGCCAGCCTTTGACTGGATCCATCAATTCCCAGGGTATGAACAGACGAATTATCGGATGCAGACCCAGATGGACCCCAATGCTTCCAAGATTGACCAGAGGTACTGTGCGGATGGCTGGTTTGTCAGTTCTATGCCCGACCTCAACCAATCCAATCCCCTGGTTTTGAATTATCTGATCCAAAATGCCATATGGTGGATTGAATACGCCGGTCTTGCAGGATTGAGGGTCGACACTTATTCCTACAACGATAAAGAAAGCATCTCTCGGTGGACAAAGGCCATAATGGATGAGTATCCCAATTTCAATATGATGGGAGAGGTTTGGATGCATGATCAGGCACAGATATCCTATTGGCAAAGAAACAGTCCCATAGGGGCTATCCAAAGTTACAATTCCCATATGCCTACCGTCATGGATTTTACGTTACACGATGCCCTCCTGGGTGCTTTCCAGGAAACCAATCCATCCTGGGACCGGGGCATGATTCAATTGTATGAAAATTTTGTCAACGATTTCTTGTATGCCGATGTATTCAACCTCCTGGTATTCCCGGAAAATCATGACACGCACCGAATTAATGAGTTATACCCGGAATTTGAAGATTATCGGCTCATCATGACGTTGATTGCCACGGTCAGGGGCATACCACAGATTTATTATGGCTCTGAGATCGGGATGAAGGGAGATAAAGGGTCAGGAGATGGAGATATCCGCCGGGACTTCCCGGGGGGCTGGCCTGGAGATGAGAACAATGCCTTTGTTGCGTCTGGAAGAACTCCAGAACAAAGCCGCTACTTCGACTTTACATCCAAATTGTTCAACTGGCGTAAAGAAGCCAAAGTGATACATTCCGGGGATATGACCCAATATATTCCTGAAAATGGAGTATACGTCTATTTCCGCTCCGATGATGACCATAAGGTGATGGTGGTTATCAACAACAATCAGGAAGATCGAAGCCTCGATCTGGATCGGTTCAGCGAAAGCATTGGGGAGAATCGTACCGGCAAGGATGTCATATCTGAAAAAGTTTATGAACTAACACATACTTTGTCTCTTCCCTCCAAATCAGCTTTGATATTGGAGTTGGAAAGGTAATATACCCTTGACCATCAAATTGATAAATCAAAATTATGAGAAAAATTGCCATTCTTTTTTACCTTTTACTGCTGATTGGTTCGTGTAAGACTTCTGGTACCGTCACCCAGGGTAGGCATTCTTCATCGGTTTCAAAGACCGATTTTGAAACTGCCGTAATCTATGAGGTCAATATCCGGCAATATTCACCGGAAGGGACTTTTGAAGCGTTTACCAGCGATATTCCCAGGTTGAAAGATCTCGGTGTTCGTATCCTATGGCTTATGCCCATCCATCCTATATCTGAAGTTGAAAGAAAAGGAACATTGGGCAGCTATTATGCGATACAGGATTACCGGAAAATCAATCCGGAATTTGGAGACCTGGATGATTTCAGGGAATTGGTTGCCACCGCACACGCAAATGGTATGTATGTTATATTGGATTGGGTAGCCAATCATACCGGGTGGGATCATGTCTGGATTACGGAACATCCTGATTTCTATACCCAAAATGAGGCGGGGAAGATCGTTGACCCGATTGACCCTTCTACCGGTGAATCCTGGGGCTGGACCGATGTAGCGGATCTGAACTATGACAATGAACAGATGCGGGAGAAAATGATCGGTGAGATGTTGT
>CALEIL010000227.1 GCA_937876435.1 uncultured Bacteroidota bacterium | reverse complement strand
CGTCTCGGATAACGTGGAATTTTCATCGGGATCCAACCCGGAAGGACAGGAATGGGCGGCCTATCTGAGAGATGAATTTTCACCTTTGGAATGGCTAAAAGTGAATCTGGGTCTGAGATACTCCGGTTTCAAAACCAACGGTCAGCTGTATCACAATATCGAACCAAGGCTGGCAATGAATGCAAACCTGAGCGATCGATTCAATCTCAAAGCCTCGTATTCCCGTATGAATCAATACATCCATCTGGTCGCCAGTAACGGCCTCTCTTTGCCTACCGATATTTGGTTCCCGACGACCGATTATGTGAAGCCTCAGATTTCGGATCAATACGTGATCGGACTCAATTATCTGATCGGATCTTCCCTTTTACTCACCAATGAATATTACTACAAGAAATTACATAATCAAATCGAGCTCAAGGACCATTCTCAGATATTCGTTAATGATGACATCGAAAGAGAATTCACTTTTGGAGAAGGGGATGCTTACGGAACTGAAATTGGCCTGGAAAAAAATGTAGGTAAGTGGACTGGCTGGATAGGTTACACCCTGGCCTGGGTAAATCGGGGAAACTTCGAGGACATTGAAGGAGGAGACTGGTTTCCACCGCGGCACGACAGGAGACACGACCTCAGCCTGGTAGCCACCTACGAGTTCAATGATAGATGGACCGTATCAACCTCCTTCGTCTACGGGTCAGGAGACAAAACCTGGCTTCCCTCGGGGCGCTTTCATCTCCAGGACCTCGATCGGTACAATAACAATTATATCGTCCCTATCTATGGTAAGCGAAATTCGACGACAATGCCGGCGTACCACAGAATGGATCTTTCCATCGTGAGATCCTGGGAAACCAAATGGGGAAGTCAAAATCTCAATCTGAGCATTTACAACCTCTACAACCGAAGAAATCCATACTTCCTTTATCTGGACACCGAACTGGAATATTTGCCGGACAGCAATCTGGAAGTACCCGTCAAGGTGACCGCCAGGCAGGTGTCTTTATTTCCGATCATTCCCAGCATAAGCTGGAATTTTAATTTTTAAGATATGAAAGCAAGCCTAAAAATACTACCGTTTACATTGCTTTTTGGATTGTTCATGGGTTGCGATCTGGAAAAAGAAATCGAGATTGAAATCCCCGATTTTGAAAATGGTTACGTCGTAGAATCCTACTTAGCTCCAGACCGTGTATTTGGTCTATTGATAACCAGGAGTTATGGGTTTTATGAGGTATTTGATCTGGCCGATCTGGAACCTGGCCGGCAAACAGACTTTCTGGTGCAGGGAGTGGAGGGATATATAGAAGTCAATGAAAACCGGTATCCCCTGATCAATCAAATAACCATCGACCCTGACAGCAGAACGATTTACAATTACGTATTACAGCAGCAAATCGAGTTGAGTGAAAATGATAGAATTACCCTGGCCCTCACATTTCCTACCGGCGAGGAGGTGGACGCCGTCACAAATATCCCGGAATCCAGGCCCCTGGATAGCGTCCGGATCAACCTTGACAAATCCCTCGATCTGGAAGCCCGGGAAACCACTTTTTTCTATACCGACTCTACTACCACCGAATATTATCGGCGTCAGTTATTTCGGATTCATGAGGGGAAAACCGAAGAAATGCAGGATTTCCTGGCAGACAACTCAATCGCAAAAGGAGGTAAAATGGCATTTGGATCCGGTTATGATTTCGCGATCGGAGATACCCTGATCAGTCGCATCACGCATATCGATAAGGAATACCATGATTTTTATTTGAGCGCAATCGGCAGCGTCAGCTCCAATGAAAGCCCGTTTGGACAACCGGGAAGGATTATTTCCAATATTCGGGGTTCGGACCGGGTGATAGGCATTTTTACGGGAATCAATCAAAGCGAAATATTGATTGAAATAAAGGATAATTAATCACCACCTATTGCCTGTGAATAAGGAATAGTACTCTGTCAAGACAAAAATTTTAATTTCATTCGGGATCTTTATCCTGACAGAGTACTAGCCCCAGAATCAGATATTTTTTTATCTTGGAACTACATTTGTGAATATTCTCCAAACTATATGAATCAAACAAATAAAAAGAAAATTTTGGTCACCGGGGGATGTGGCTATATAGGAAGCCATACCATTATCGACCTTCTCGATGAAGGGTACGATGTCTTCTCCGTCGACAATTACAGTAATTCATCTCCCGAAACACTGACGCAGATCGAAGCCGTGACTGGCCAACGAATTGTCAATTATGAAGTGGATCTTAGAGACCGTGGCCGATTATTTGAGGTTCTTGAAAAAGAAGGAAGGATTGATGGACTGATCCATTTTGCCGCGCTCAAGGCGGTCGGTGAATCAGTACAAATGCCTCTTGAGTATTTTGACAACAATATTAACGGTCTGATCAACGTCCTGGAAGCCCAAAAAAAATACAATATACCCGCGCATATTTTTTCATCTTCCTGCTCCATATATGGAAACGCCGATGAATTACCCGTCACCGAAACGACCCCGGTCAAGGAAGCCGAATCCCCTTACGCTCGCACCAAACAAATGTGCGAAGATATTATCCGGGATTTTACTGTACCCCATTCGGACTTCAATTTTGTCTTGCTCCGGTATTTCAATCCTGCAGGTGCTCATGAATCAGGGCTGATCGGGGAATCCCCCATCAATCCACCCGCCAATCTGGTACCTGTCATCACCGAAACGGCTTTTGGTCTACGCGAACAAATGACCGTGTTTGGTACTGATTACGACACCAGGGACGGCAGTTGCGTACGGGACTATATTCACATAATGGATCTGGCACGGGCTCATACGTTGAGCCTTCGGTATCTGATGGAAGGGAAATCACAAACCTCTGTTGAAATCTTCAATGTGGGGACCGGCACCGGCGTCACCGTCCTCGAGGCTATCGAAGCTTTTGAGTCAAGTACCGGTAAAAATTTGAATTATAGCCTGGGACCCCGC
>CALEIL010000226.1 GCA_937876435.1 uncultured Bacteroidota bacterium | reverse complement strand
AAGAAACGATCACTGAAGGAGAAGATCGAAATGTCCAAAATGGCCGGACAGGAGATTATCCAATCTCTTCTACCCATCCTGGATGATTTTGATCGGGCCAGGAAAATCGCACTCAGCCCGGAGAATAAAGATTCATTCAGTGAAGGTGTTGATCTGGTGTACCACAAGCTGCATTCGACCCTTCAGCAACACGGCCTCAAAGCCATGGAAATAGCAGAAGGGGAATTTGATCCGGAACTTCATGACGCCATTACGGATATTGAAGTGCAGGATCCGGAACTCAAAGGAAAAATAGTCGATGAAGCTGATCACCAGCCTTTGATTGGAGCCATTCTCATTCTGGAGCCTGGCAGCAAAGTAGTCGTTTCGGATGAAAATGGAAATTTTGAAACTACGGTAGAAAAGATTCAAAAAATTTCGGTCAGATATTTGGGTTATGAGGCAACCGAACTCATAGTGGAACCCAATACCACCGATATTGGTACGATTCCGATCGCCCGATCCAGTACTACCCTCAATGAGATCCTGGTCAGCGCGTCTTCGATCAATTTTAAAAGTGATATTAAAGGCAGTAACTACAGAATCAATCCCGTCGCCCTGGAAAATATCAATCCACTGGGTACCGAGGAGGTGCTTCGGATGATTCCCGGAGTAAATATCGTGGGCGATATGGGACTGTCCAACAGACCCAATATAAGCATCAGAGGATCATGGGGCCGAAGATCGAGAAAGGTCCTGCTGATGGAGGATGGATCGCCCTCCGCACCTGCCCCCTATATCGCCCCGGGCTCATACTACAACCCGGTCAGCGATCGGCTGACTTCCATTGAAGTATATAAAGGAGCCGATTTATTGCGATTTGGACCCAACAATGCTTACGGAGCGGTCAATTACATCACGGCCCTCCCACCCCAGCAACCCGAATTGCGGGCCAAATTGATCGGGGGAAGCGAAAATTACAGAACCGGTTTGCTCTCTTATGGCGGAACCTGGAACAATCTGGGTGCCCTGGTGGAAGGTGTGTACAAAAGTTTTGACGGATTCAAAGACAATTCTGCCTTTTCGGTTCTCAATCTTAACGCCAAGATCTTTGCCAGGTTATCTGATAATCAGTCCTTATATTTCAAGGTCAGTGGCCAGTTTGAAGACAATCAGGCTACCCTGGGATCTCAGACACCTTTTACTTTTGAAAATGCGCCCACGGAACATCCATTCGACGCGGATCAATTTACCATGCGGAGATATGGGGTCGATATTATACACAAATGGTTGCCCACTAAACGATTGAGTTTTACGTCGAAAATTTTTGCTTCGGATTTCGAACGAGACTGGTGGAGACAGGTGCATACGAACATCAAGGCCTCAGAGGTCCGCAATTACGTGGGAGAAGAGATATTCAGGGACCGGTATAGTTATCTGGACGGTCGTTCGTTTGGGGATGAGGATTACGTACGGGTAGGTAAAGTGACGAATGGTCTTGAAAGTACCACAGATAGCCGCTGGACCTTTACCGTGTCGGGATTCAAAGAAACGATGAACCTGGATTGGGATGGATTTGGAGAAAAACATTCTCTTGAGGCGAACTTCACAGTGCATTCAGAGTCGTTCAAGGACCAGGTCCTGCTTGCCGAAAACAGTCGTTGGGCACGACATGGACAGACGATGAATGATCTGCGGTACAGATTGACGTCGTTCAACGGATATATCCGCAATGAATTCAACTTTCACCGGCTTAGTGTAACGCCCATATTTCGTCTGGAACACGTGGATATGTATCGTCACAATCTGATCAATGCATCGCTTAATCCAGATCTGAAAGATGTAGAAACAGGTAGGGAGCCCAATATTTATACGCAGGGGCTACCTGGGATCACGGTGGATTATTCATTTGGGGAAGGAAATCTCTACGGCAGTATTTACGAAGGAATGATCGCACCTTCGAAAATTTTTGGATTCCTGGTTGTCAGGGACGGGATTGCATCCAATCCCTTTATCGGTGAGAGCATTAACATCAAACCAGAGTTGAGCTGGAATCGTGAAATTGGGTGGAGAGGGCCTCTGGTGTTCGATTGGATTGATGGACAGGTGACCTATTTCAATAATACCAGTCGCAATTTCTATGCGGCGGGTGAAAAAGAAATTTTCCAACAATTGGGAAAGGTTAATGTACAGGGGATAGAACTGGCTTTTGGTGCTGAGGTCTGGAGAATGAACAAACATCAACTGAGGTTGTATGGAAATCTCAATTATATGAAATCGAAAGCCCTGGAGGGAGTCCTTCAGGATAATGAGCTATTCGCCCGGGTAATTCACAGTTCGGAGACCAAACAGGAATTTATCGATAAAGTCATGGCCCACAGAGATGCTTATGAAGTGTGGGTCAGCGATGGATCCGGAGGTGAAATATTGCTCACCGATGAAATCGTCAGTTTGTCAGATTTCGACCAAATCACCAGATCTACCGTCCGATTTGGGAAAGGAGGCCTTGAAAATACAGAAGCACCGTACACACCGAGATGGAACCTCAGTGGAGGTCTGGATTACGATTTCGAGGCCTTTTCCGCCGGCATCAGTACCCATTATGTCAGTGAGCAGTTTTCGGAGTTCGCCAATTTTGTGAGTGAATCCGCCGATGGCTCCATTGGACAAATTCCTTCATTTATGACATTTGACGCATACGTAAATTACGAATTCACGATTGGTCAGAAAGTCAAAATGACGGCCTTTGTGAATGGGAAAAATCTGAGCAATGAGATTTACAGAGCTTCCAGGCTCAACCGGGGAGATTCAGGTATCTTCGGGGGAGGATACAGGATGTTCATCTTCGGAGTCAATATGCAGATGTAGAGGTTGATAGTGGACAGTTGATAGTTGACAGTGGACAATTGATAGTGGA
>CALEIL010000225.1 GCA_937876435.1 uncultured Bacteroidota bacterium | reverse complement strand
GTAGCCACTACTATTGGAGTATATAAAAATACCTCAACTGCAACAGCCATTAATTTTGGGAGCAGGCAAACGGTTTCATTAGGAATTTCCGCCCCCACAAAAAACATCAATTGTGGTGACATAGACGGCGATGGAAAACCAGACATTGTGGTATCGGGAGCGGGTGATAGTTATGGCCAAACCATATTTATTTTGAGAAACATAAGTCCGACCGATGGAATAATTTTATTTGATCCGCCCGTTACCAAAGTTGTAGGAAGCAACGGAGCGGCCAGAATTGCGATCAGAGACTTGAATGGTGATGGTAAACCAGAGCTCATCGTTACCAACAGGTCCTCCAATCAAATTTCTATTTTCCCAAACACAAGCACGGCGGGCACCATCAGCTTTGGTTCAGTTCAAAACATAGCCGTCACAGGTGCCGCCCATACCAACGGATTGGCTACGGAAGATCTGGACAATGACGGACTGCCGGAAATCATTTTAAATACAAGTCAGCAGCACAATATCTACATCTTAAAAAATCTAAGTACTGCCGCCTCCATTGCTTTTCAAGCCTCGCCCATTTCTTTGGTAGCGCCATCTGGCTCGGTCAATCTGGCGGTTGGTGATTTGGATAGAGACGGGAAACCAGATATAGCAGTCACCAACATTTTGAATAATAAGGTGTATTTGTATAGAAATACAAGCAGCGGAAATATCAGCTTTGCAGACCTTGTAGAAACAGCTACTGACGGAACTCCCTGGGGTATCACCTTGGGCGACGCTGACGGGGATGGTCTTTTGGATATCATTGTCGGCTCTTCTCAAAGTAAGTTTGTTTCTGTGCTGGAAAATAAAAGTGCGCCAGGAACATTCTCTTTCACCAAACACAGTATCGCAACTCTGGAAAAAACCAGAAACATAAAATTTGGCGACTTGAACGGAGACGCCAAGCCTGATTTTGTGTTTACCAGTACGGAAACCTTTCAGTTATCTGCGATACGAAAAGAGGTATTCTCAGCACACATTAGTGGCGTATCAGGGTGATCTGAACCAATTCAGGGCCTATCTTGGTGATAGGTATCATGTCGAAGACTGGAAGGACGTGAAGATGCTTCATTTGCGGAGTTGGATTTATGATCTGACCGGACAAGATCTTGAGAAAACCACCATCAACCGAAAAATCACCACGCTCCGGTCCTTTTACCAGTTTCTGAAAAAAGAGGGTTTTGTAACCTCCAATCCTGTGTTGTCGGTGCGGAGTATGAGGACGAGCAAACATTTACCGGAGGTAATTCCGGAAGCTTCTATAAAGACTTATTTCCAAATGTCGGACCAGGATAACTGGAAAGACAAAAGGGACCGGTTGCTGATTGGTCTGTTGTATGAGACCGGTATGCGTCGGGCGGAATTGATGGAACTTAAGTGGCAGGAGGTCAATGTGAACGCGGGGTACATTCTGGTCACCGGTAAGAGGCAGAAACAGCGTCAGATTCCGTTGCGGACGCAATTGGCACAGCAATTGAGAGATTTCCGGGAATCCACGCACGATCATCTTTCAAAATGGACTGAGTACGTCATGGTCAATGACAGGGGGGATAAGGTTTATCCCAAATGGATATATAATAAGGTCAGATCAGTTCTGAGCCTTTGGGCCACCAGTGAGAAAATCAGTCCGCACACCTTGCGCCATTCGATAGCGACCCATCTCCTGGATGCTGGGGCAGATATTCAGATTATAAGAGAGTTGCTGGGGCATAGTTCTCTGGCTGCTACTGAAATATATACGCACAACAGCATCGAGAAACTCAAGCAGTCCTATAAGAAGGCTCTGCCTGACCTCGATGCAGATTTTCATTAATTCATAAAACCATAAACGAAATGAAAGTAAGAGTAGAATCAGTACATTTCACCCCGGACGGGGAATTGATTGAATTTATTGAGAAGAAACTATCCAAGTTGGAACAGTTTTATGATCAGATCCTGGATGTCAGTGTATTTTTGAAACTGGAGAATTCAGGTCAGGTACGGGATAAAATTTTTGAAGCCAGACTCCAGGTGCCGGGCGACACGTTATTTGTAAAAGAGGTAGACAAGACTTTCGAGGCTGCCACCGACACCGCGATGGATACCCTCAAGCGACAAATTATCAAGCACAAAGACATGCAGAGGACGTATTGAGTGTCGATCTGATGAAACCAGAACCGGTTTGAGGGCGAAGATGGATGCGAAAGCAGTCGTTTTCGCCCTTTTTATTCAACCGCGATGCCCCCTGCGAACCAGCAGGGTGAGTTGACTGAATGAAGGCGTGGATACAGGGAATCACGTGGCATGAATCGGCACAAGAAATGCTTCAAAAAAATAAACAAATTACTTTTTGATAATAAAAAATATTACACTATCTTTGCCATCGCTTTAAGAGAAAGCAGCAGAACTTGAAATATTTTTTTAATATATCTATCGCTAACACCTTACTCTCTTCATGGGTATTGTGGTTTATTAACCCGGTTACAGGAAGAAGAAATAGGAAGATCGGATGTGTTATGATTGAGTCAATGGCTACAAAATTAATTTTTATGGGTTTGAGGACCTGCTAAAAATTGATTTTTTACTAGCCAGCATAGCTCAGTTGGCCAGAGCAGCTGATTTGTAA
>CALEIL010000224.1 GCA_937876435.1 uncultured Bacteroidota bacterium | reverse complement strand
ATCGCCGAGTCGATCGTCATTTATTTGTATTTCACCAGTGATATCGGATTCCTCTGGTACAACGTGATAGGGTGTGGACTGGTGGTAGCGATGGCCTCGGTATTCCAGGGAATCAGTCAATTGAGAACCTCAGGCAATGGCGCCTCTTAGAGGTGATCACGGGGAGAGAGGAATGTGCGGATTTCAAGATAACAGAGGCAACGTCACAAGGTTCATGGGCTAAGACGCAGAAATGCCGGGAAATAAAAATTCTCACAGAGTCTGCAAGGGGTTGCAGATAATTGATTTCAATAATGACTTCAAGATGTAGTTGGTGTATAAGACTTAACATAAGGAAGAATAGTAGAGTAACAAAAAAAGCGTCCTCCCCGATATGCATCGGAGTCTGAATGACAAGTCAAGAGGGGCATAGGAGGTGATTGTAGCGGCAGGAAGCTACAATCACCCCCCCATTATATACTGGCTTTCCTTCCGACCAACTGGAGGGATCTATTGGTTGGTTTTATAAATCATATTCCAATTGTGACTTCAAAGGTATGAATCGTGAAAGTTGTAACTTGAGTTAACTCTTCCACCTGTACCAATCCGCAATAGCAATCATCCGTCATTTCATTTTCTTTCCTGCAACTGCTCCAGTTTTCGGGTCAGGCGAAGGATGATGTCAATACCGGGATTGTTGACTCCCAGATCCCGGTGAAGTCTGATGACGCGTTCCACTCTGGCCAGATCGTCCTCCAGGATCCATTCTTCATCGGATTCTCTGTGGATCTGAAAAAATTCGTAGTCCGACCATTCATCCACCTCCTTTCTGGAAATGCCGTGAAACTGAATGACTTTGTGAAGCAGGATATATTTTGTGGTACTCATTTTATCGCAATTTAGATAATTGAGTAAAAAGCTCTTTTTCTTTTTCGGACAGGTTCCTGGGGATTTCCACCTGGACATTGAGCAACAGATCTCCCCATTTATCGGCTTGTTTGTACACAGGGAGGCCTTTACCCTTGAGTCTGATCGTTTCCCCGGGCTGGGTGCCTGCCGGGATCTTCATTTTTATCTTACCCTTCAGGGTTTGAATGGTCACTTCTGAACCGAGAACGGCCTGATAGACATTGAGTTTGACGTTTTCTATCAGATGACTGCCTTGTCGTTGGAACCTGGTGTTGTTGGTGATTTGGAACGTGATGTAGAGGTCCCCTTTCTGTCCTCCTTCGGCTCCAGGACCTCCCTGTCCCTTGATCCGGATCGTTTGTCCGTCTTCGATGCCGGCGGGTACGGTGATCCTGATTTTATTGCCATTGACATTAATGACGTGTTTTTTCTCCTCGAGTACCTCGGTGAGTGGAAGCTGCAGACTGGCTGTGAAGTCCTGACCCTGCATCGATCTCCTATACCGGTTACCAAAGGGATCCCCACCCGTTGACCGACCTGCCCCACCAAAAAAGTCCTGGAAAAAATCCGAAAAATCTCCTGCATCCCCGCTATACGTGAATTCCTGCCAACCGTCACCGGTCTGTCCCCGGAAAGAACCACCACCGGGTGGGCGGTTGTATTGCTGCTGCCCACCTGCCCTCTCAAAAGCGTCGGCATGTTCCCAGTTTTCTCCGTACTTATCGTATTTCTTCCGTTTTTCCGGATCGCTCAGGACGGCATTGGCCTCGTTGATTTGTTTGAATTTTTTCTCAGCTTCTGCGTCTCCAGGATTGACGTCGGGATGATATTGTCTGGCTAATTTCCGGTAAGCCTTTTTGATTTCCCTGGCATCGGCATTTTTATCCAGGCCCAATACTTTATAATAATCTATATAGTTCATTTAAGATCGTATTTTTATGAATCTTTACGATAAAATAATAATTGAGCTTTCAATTTGTTTGGTATTGTCCTTATTTTGAGCAGGTAAAGCATAAGATTATTCGAATCAGACGTTTTGCTGCGATAAAAAGAGGGTATATTACGTAACTTGCTGTTGGAAAGTTAGCGAATTTATGTGGAAAAATCTAAAACAGATATCCCAGTTAATCAGTAAAATTACCAATCGGGTGGTGATAGGCGATCCTCTTTTAATCAATGCCTACAGGAGTTACGGGAACGATGAGGAGATATTTCTACGAGGTCGTGTGATAGAGAACGAGGGGATCACCGTACAAAAGGAAGATGGATTCTGGAAAAATATGGTCAACAATATTCGCCGTTTTGAGACCGATGAACTCCGATCCCTGCCGATTCACCTATCCTACAACGGAGAAAAATATAAAAAAGTCACCGACCGGGAAGGGTATTTCACCTTTCGGATACCGCAGTCAGCCCGGGAACATCCGGATTTTGTGAGTTGGGGGAAAGCGGAACTTTCTCTGCCCGAACACAGATACAAATCGTCGGATCTTATCCGAAACCAGATCGAGATTATGCGGCCAGGAGGCAGTAGTCAGTTTGGAATCATCAGCGATATTGACGACACTATATTGAAATCTCACGTGGGTTCCTGGCTCAAACTTCAAATGATATATGTCACCCTGTTTCAGAACGTGTATCAACGCAAGCCATTTGAAGGGATGAGCGAGGCGTTGAAATTTCTGGCGCATGATTCAGTTGGTAATCACGTCAATCCCACATTCTACGTATCCAATAGTCCCTGGAGTCTGTACGAGGTGCTGGAGGAATTCCTGCATATTCACGGTATGCCGGCGGGGCCTATCAGTCTGAGAGATTACGGCGCTTTTTTTGGCAAACAACTGGAGAATTTCCGGCAACACAAAAGCCAGACGATCGATCATCTGATGAACTTTTATCCCCATTTGCCATTCATCCTGATCGGGGATGCTACTGAGAAAGATGCTGACATTTATTTGGAAAAATACTACAAGTTCCCGGACCGGGTGCTCGGTATATTTATCAGGGAAGGTCGGAAAAAGGAATCCAATCTGAGGGTCAAAAAATTGTTCGCGAATCAAAAAGGTCTGCCATTTCATCTGGTAGAACACTCGATCGATATCGTCCGCTATGCCCGGGACTTGAAGGTGTTCAGCTCCGTTCATTAGGCCAACTCTGAAGACATCGAGCGACGATTTTCGGAATTATAATCATCGGGACATATATTGATTTGATTCCGGATTGTATATACCCGGGGCGTTTTGGGTATACCTGCAACTTCCGTGATTTTTTAAAACAAATGCAATGGAGTAGTGTTCCAATACTAGAATTTAAATCCAACTAAAAAACGAATTATGAAAACTAACATTGGAATCAGTCAGGATCATAAACAGGAAGCTGCTGAAAAGTTGAATACTTTGCTCGCCGATGAATTTGTCTTGTATACAAAAACCCGCAATTATCACTGGAACGTAGAAAGCATGAACTTCACCGAACTTCACGACTTTTACGAAGGACAATATAGCCAGTTGGCGGAGGTGATCGATGCGATCGCCGAACGCGTACGAAAGATCGGCCATTACAGCCTCGGTCGACTGGAAGACTACCTCAAAATCACCAATCTCGTCGAACAACAATCTACTTCAGATGCCAGTGAGCAATTGAAGAATTTACTCGATGATCATGAAACCATCATCCGGATATTGCGGGATAATATACCCGATTTTGAAGATAAATACAAAGATACCGGATCGGCCGATTATCTGACGGGCCTGTTGCAGTTGCACGAAGAAATGGCATGGATGATCCGCTCTTATCTTGGATAACATCAGATTCGTATCCTGTGCGAGCGATGGGCTGGGCAAATAATAATTAATTTAAAGGGGTTAGAAAAATTGTTCGTGGGTCACGGCATATAACTTATTTTATGCCTATATTGAAGTTCAATTTTAATTAAAAAGACATGGGACGATTTACAGGAAAGACTGCTATCATCACGGGAAGCACCAGCGGTATAGGGAAGGGCATAGCCCACAGACTGGCCTCAGAAGGTGCCAACGTAGTCATCAACTCATACCGGGAACAAGACGATATCGATCAGATTCTCAGCGATGTAACCTCCGCGGGCGGGGAAGCCTTTTTTGTTCGGGCTGACCTGGGAAAAGTTGAAGAGATCCACGATTTGTTTGAACAGGCGGTGCAGCGTTTTGGGCAGATTGATGTCCTGGTGAACAACGCG
>CALEIL010000223.1 GCA_937876435.1 uncultured Bacteroidota bacterium | reverse complement strand
AATTCCATTCAGGGAAACAACGAGCCTCTATACGTCATCGATGGCTTTATCGTGGGGACCGATTTCAATCTCAATAATATCAATATCAATGACATAGAATCGATCGAAGTGCTGAAGGATGCGTCGTCGATTTCCATTTATGGAACAAGAGGAGCCAATGGAGTCATTATGATTACCACCAAAAGCGGTACAGGCCTGAGGGGTGGAAAACCCATGATTTCGCTGAACGCCTATTCCGGAGTGCAGGTTCTGAGCGGGGATGTGGATATGGCTTCGGGTCCCGAACTGGCTTATCTTTCCAATCTCGATGCCGAGAATAGAGGTGCCGCGTTGCCATTTCCCGATCTGCAGGAAGTACCGGATGTGGACTGGGTCGATCAGTTGACGCGAAATGCTATGATGAGTAATCTGGATTTGTCCATCAGTGGCCAGACTCCGGAAAGCAACCTCAACTATTACGTATCGGGAAATTATTTTAACCAGGATGGAATAGTCAAAGGATCTGGTATAGAAAAATATATATTCAGGACCAATCTCGATATCAAACCGTCGGACCACTTTTCATTTGGGGCCCGGATCAATTTTACCCATCTCAGGAAGGAAAATAATAAAGTCAATTTTGCGGGTCTATGGAAAGACCAGGGTTTGACCGCAAAGGCTATTTACAATGACGATGGATCCTATGTATCCCGGAATCCTGTGACCGGAAGTACCGTGAGAAATGCCGAAGCTGACGTGAATCTCAGGGTGGATCACGAGTACGTGTCCAATATTCTGGGGACGGCTTATTTCCAATATCAGCCGGTAGAAGGGCTGACTCTCAAAACGACCATAGGACCCAAAATCAATAATTTCAAACACAACAGATATTTTCCTGGTGCATTGCCTGAAAGACTGGAAGTAGCGGCAGGAGGACAGGCTATTTTGAATAGCCATCTTGGTATCGATATACTCAATGAAAACACGATATCCTACGCCCTTCAGATCAATGAGAATCACAAGATGGATCTCCTCGGAGGATTTACCTGGCAGACCTTTAAACAGGAAAATATTCACTCCGAAACCGAGGGTTTTACCAATGACGTCGTTCAGTTCAATAACCTTGCCCTGGGGGATCCTGCCAGAAACGTGGTGAATTCGAACTTCAACAGCTGGCAATTGGTTTCCTGGCTGGGAAGAATCAATTACAACATCCACGAACGGATACTACTCACCGCTGTAGCGCGGGTCGATGGGTCTTCGCGGTTTTCCGGTTCCAACAACCAATACGGTTTTTTCCCTTCCTTTGCTGCTGCCTGGAGGCTGATCGATGAACCCTGGATCAGCGATATGGGAGTGTTTGACAATCTCAAACTAAGAGCCAGTTATGGTCGATCCGGGAGTCAGGCGATTGGTACGTACCGGACGCTGTCCCTGCTGGACCCCTTCAATGCTTATTTCAATGGCGTGGAACAACCCGGTGTCCGGAATGGAAGGCCCTCCAGTCCTGATCTCAAATGGGAAACCACGGATCAGATGGATATAGGATTGGAAACATCCTTTTTGGGCGGGCGACTGGCAGTAGAGGTAGATTATTATCTAAAAAAAACGAAGGATCTTTTGCTGGATGTAGAGATCCCCACCCAAACCGGATTTTTTACCAAACTTCAAAATCTGGGCGCTGTCCAGAATCAGGGGCTTGAATTTCTGGTCAGATCGGTCAACGCCACATCCAAAGACTTTTCCTGGGAAACTACCCTGACCATCGCCGGGAACAGAGGGCAGGTACTCGATATTGGAGATTCTGAGTTTATCAATGTGGTAAGTCCTACCCAGGGCGGACCTTCTGCGAGGTTGATCGTAGGTCAGCCGGTACCGGTCTACACCGGGGTAGAATACCTGGGGGTTTGGCAGGATCAGGCTGAAATCGAAGCATCAGGACAGCAGGGCCAGTTGGTGGGCGGACCCAAATTCAAGGATACGGATGGAGATGGAACGATAACGGTCAATGATTTTGAAGTCCTGGGAGATCCGGAGCCCGATTTTTATGGAGGATTGATGAATACCGTTTCCTGGAAATCCTGGTCGCTGGATATCTATTTCAATGGATCGTACGGGAACGATCTCTACAACCTGATCACGCACGAATCTTTTTTCTTTCGGGAAGGATCCAATTCGTACCGCGAACTCCTGGATCACTGGACGCCGGATAACAGGGATTCCGATATTCCCATGCCGGGAACGTCCCAGTCATTGGCCAATATCAAAAGCAATTCAAAGATGGTCGAAGACGGTTCGTATCTGAGATTGAAAAATGTGCGATTGACGTACAGCATACCATCTTCCAAATTGGGGATCAACAGCTGGTTGAGTAATCTAAGCGTATATTTTTCAGGGGGGAACCTCCTGTTATTTTCCCAAAACAAGCTTTTTGATCCGGAGGTATCCTTTTACGGAACCGATAATACGCAGGTGGGATTTACGAGAGGTGAATACCCGTATTCCACCACGTTCACGCTTGGTTTGAGAGCTGATTTTTAAATACAACAAAGAAGAATATCATGAAAAATATAGTCCATAAAATCTCAGTCGTTTCTCTTGCCTTGTTTCTGGCATTTGGTTGCAATTCTTTTCTGGAAGAGGATCCCAGAGGTCTGCTTTCACCCGATAACTTTTATAATTCGGACGCTGAAGCCAATGCTGCGGTGAATGGCATTTACGCCACTTTTATGTTCAATGTTAATCTTTACAATGTGGTGGGTCTGTCAAAATTTTATGAATTTGGGACAGATTTGATCAATCCCAACCGGTATGGAGGAGAAGCCGCGGACAATTCCCTGTACAATATTACGGAAGGGAACAATAATTCCCGAGATACCTGGCGGGGACTGTATCAGATAGTCCAGGATTGTAATATCGTATTGGATAAGATCGAAGGGAATGAAAATATTACAGAAGCGGGTTATAAACAAACCAGAGGTGAGATTTTATACCTCAGGTCGCTGGCTTATTATCATCTGACCAATATCTGGGGCGATGTGCCGTATTACAGGGATGCCTTGCCGATAGAGGAGATCCAGGTTTTGGGTAGACACGACCAGGAACCTATCCGGGACGATATGATCGCTGACCTCCAGGAAGCCTTTACGTTGTTACCTGACAATTATCCGGATAACAATCTGGGAAGAGCGACCAAATGGGCGGCAGCTACACTGGAAGCAAAATTTCATATGGTGCGCAACGACTGGCAGAATATGCTGATCGCCAGCACCCAAATTATTGAGAATTCTCCCCATTCCCTCCTGGATGATTATGGGGACGTATTCCGGGATTATCCGGAGGTGGAGTGGAATGACGAAATCATCTGGCAGATAGATTATGTCAAGGATATCGCTTCACAAAGACGGACAGACTTTTTCACCCCTCGCTTGCGCGACGAACCCAAAAACTCCAGCGAAAGGAATGCTTTCGGTCAGGCACTGGAAGAGCGCGATGAAGGATTTACGGGTTATGGCCTGGCGATTCCCACACCGGAGATCGTCCGTACGTTTCCGGAAGATGATCTTCGGCGGGAGTGGAACATCATCACGGAATACCTGGGATATGAGCTCAATTGGCCATACATCCGAAAATTGTGGAATATCGATCAATTGAATTCCCCCCGTGGCAATCATGGGGACAACACGATCGTGTTTCGGTTGGCGGATATTTACCTGATGGCGGCCGAAGCCGAAAATGAACTCAACGGACCGGCCAATGCGTATCAATACATCAACCAGGTCCGGGAAAGGGCATTTGAACCGGACCAGCCACTATCCGGGCTATCCCAGGAAGAATTCCGGCAAGCGGTCAGGGACGAGCGGAAATGGGAGCTAATGGGCGAGGACCACCGGAAAATTGATCTGGTCAGATGGGGCATTTTGGTTGAAACGATCCAAAACACTGAATTCAATCCTTCGTTTACGGAAGCAGCCAATAATATCAAACCTTACCATGTGCTTTATCCGGTTCCCATCGAAGAATTTGAACTCAATCCGGCTCTTCTGGAATCAGATCCGACCAATAACGGTTATCGGTAGGGAATGGTGCCAGGAACAAGGAATCTGAATTCTTTTTCGATTGGTAGATTCTGAATTTATGGAGATGGTGTCAGGGAGTAGATGACCTGAATACTATCTAAACGGGATAATCCCGGACGAGCGGTGCAAAGGCAAATAATCGATTTTGCCAGTCATTATTTCATTTTGCATTACAACTTTCGATAAAGGGAAAGACATCTGGCTTTCTCAGGGTTAAAACCGCGTGACAAATTCTTTATCGTCCAAGGTTCATCTATGCCCAATAGTTCAGAATATTATTTTGATTAATTTTTGAATGGATGATTTTGCCATAGAGGATAATCTGTTTTTAAATATTCTATTTGACATAACGTAATTTTACGTTATATTTTTTATCTTAGTTGGCAGAAAAAATATCTATTATGAGACCTGGCAGTTTAACCCTCCCGGTATTTGGATTCCTGTGTTTGATTGGCGCATGTCAGCCAAGCGATGAAAAGAAAGGAACACCGAAAACATTGGATGAACACATCGTTCATTTAATACCTTCTGAAGATACTTTATTGCTTGATTTGGAGCCGTTCCTGGAAAACACCAAAGTCATCCAGTTGGATAATGATCCCGACGCTCTGACTGGTAATATCGATCCGGTTTCCATCAGGCAGGGGAGCATCGTTATAGGACAGCGGGGACGACCCTTGATGTATTTTAAGGAAGAACAGGGGGATTTTATCGGAGAAATTGGATCCCTCGGAAATGCACCGGGAGAATACCAGAGTATAAACAATATTTCTTTGCATCCTTCCGGGAATATACTGGCCATCCAGCCCAGACCATTCACGAACCCTATCCTGATCTATGAACTCGGTACCGATCAGATTCGGATGGTGAAAGAAATTGTAAATCCCGTAGGTTGGAAACACGAAGGTGTCCTATGGACCCGGAATGGGCAGCTCCTGATCAGGTATATCAGTGCAAATGAAGATCGAACCCAGGTGGTCAAGCAGGACCTTGATCGTGGAATGATTGATTCTGTTTTTAGGAATGAAAGAAAAGGTGTTTTTGGGTCCGTGAATTTTGATCGGTTCAACGACCAGGTTATATTAAAGTCGAAGCAGGTGGATACCTTGTATCGGGTGGATGAAAATGATCTGTCCATTGAGACCTATATGGTCCTGGATCGGGGTTTTACGAATATGGACAGTCTTGATTTTGTCTCATTGCAGGAGTCGGATCCGGGAAATCTTAGCGATTATATGAAGGCGTATCCCGATTACCAGATTCTGGCACAGTTTGACTCCGGGTTCCTGCTTTACAACCGGATGATCGATTTTAAGGGGAGTGGAGAGAATATGTCAGTGACGGTGTACAAATATTGGTACTTTGTGAATTCGGATGACGGGGAACTCAGGAAAGTAAATAGGGTACGGATTCGTCCCTTCCCCGAATTATCACCTATGACCATCCATATCGATAAGGTCAAATTTGATTCCTGGGGCCATCTGATCATACAGCTCGAAGTCCTGGAGGTGGAAGAGGCTTTGGGGAATGAGAATAACTTCAAAGAAATCATCCAAACTTACCTCTTTGATCAGGATTCATATGAAATTAATTCCAATAGTTTCCTTTATGTAGGTGATGTAAAGCCATTTTAAAACTCCCTCCATGCGGCCTTGATGGTTGAACTGGCAGGGTGAACCCAGGATTCAAAAAATTAATTTTGACCCCAAAACATTTCCTTTTTTAAGAAATTCATGGACATGAGGTTGTTGAACCAGGAAGTTTATATATTTACGTACATTTATTTTATTTTATCAAATCCTCTTTATTCATGGATCAAAAAATTAATAAATCCACTAATAACAGCCGCCGTTCTTTCTTATTGAAAGGATCATTAGCCACGGCAGGTCTGCTTCTGGCTAATCCGGCCATCCGGGCTTCCTCCCTGAATTTTCCCACGAATCCTGAATCCAGGATTTCGGGTGTACAGGTAGGAGTCATCACTTATTCCTACCGCAGTATGCCCCATGATATTCATCAGTTATTGAAATTTATCACGGAAAGCGGCATCAGTGCTGTCGAATTGATGGGCGAGTCCGTAGAAGACTACGCGGGCAAACCGGCGGATAAAAACAAGGTGGCAGAGTGGCGGTCCACGGTATCCATGGACAAATTTAAGGAAGTGCGAAAGATGTTTAAAAAAGCAGGCGTCAGCATCTATGCTTTCAAGCCTAGCGCTCTGGGCGAGAAAAATACCGATGCGGAAATCGAATACGCTATGCGGGCCGGAAAAGCATTGGGCGCTAATTCGGTGACCGTCGAATTGCCTAAAAATCCTGAACAATCCAACAGGCTGGGTAAACTCGCCGCAAAAAATAAAATGTACGTCGGCTACC
>CALEIL010000222.1 GCA_937876435.1 uncultured Bacteroidota bacterium | reverse complement strand
GGGAATGATGGTAATGCCCTTACCGGAAGCGTACCGGACCACCTCTTTTATTTCTTCCTGCGTGTAAAAGCCACCGTATTTGGGCCGGGGATCGCCTTCCCTCCATATTTCAAACTCTTCCCAGGGGCTCACGCCTTCTCTTTGCACTCTCCAGGCACCGAGGTCAGTAAGTTCGGGATGCGATTTTATCTCAATTCTCCATCCGACACCGTCGACCAAATGCCAATGGAAAATATTGAGTTTATGGTAGGAAAGCATGTCGATGTATTTTTTTACAAACTCGACAGGCATAAAGTGCCGGGATACGTCGAGATGCATCCCCCTCCAGGCGAACCGGGGATAATCCACGATGCGTAGCGTCGGCAGAGAAGAGCGGTCCGCTTCTCCGGGATCGGCGGGTAATAATTGCCTCAGGGTTTGTATTCCGCTCCACAGTCCGGAAGATTGACGCGCCGTCACGATGATTCTTTGAGTTTCGATTTCAAGAATGTAGCCGTGGTCGTGGAGGGTCGAATCGGCAGTATACCGGAGAGATATTCCGCTCAGATTGATCAGTGATTTATCCACCATTTCGATGTCGTAGGATTTGTCCAGGGAGGTGAGCAATACTTCTGCGGGTGCTAACATCGAAGAGTCAGAAATGTATACGATGGAATGATCGTCTACGACAAAAGGGGATCCGGGCATGGGGTCGGTGGAAACTGGTTCCGGAATGATCTGAATTGGTTGGAGTTGGTGTTCCCGGTTACAGGAACATGCCAGGATCGAGAGCCCTGGTAGCAGAATTCCGAAAAACCAATTAAAATGCTTCACCAGGGTTCTTTTAGTCATTTTGATCGAGTTGAAGTACTCAAATTAGAATTTGAAATTTGCTTCAAAGCGAATATAATGAAAAAAGGAGACTATGTACAAAACCTTTAATAGGAGATACCCAGAATAAATGTGAAAATTCCCGGAAACCTTTTCAATGATCTCTTAGAAAATCTTTAAAAGCCCGTCGCTGCATTGACTTGTCAAGAGGAGATGGGATGGATATTAACTCTTTTGCCAGGACTTGAGCGCCTCCCATTCTCCGTTGGCTGCGAGCAATGATTGCTTAGCCCAGGTTTCGTGTCCGTGCCTCAGATAGGCTGGACCTGCCTGTTCGAGGATTTGGGTCAGGGAATCCAGAGATGTTTCGGACAAATCCTTGAAAGTATGAATTCCACTGTTGTTGAGAATTTCCACGGATTTGCGACCGATTCCTTCGAGGAGCGTCAGATCATCCTTTTTTTCCGAGGGGAGATCGGAGTCGGAAGTTTTTTCCTCAGCGGGTTCGCCAATTTGCCGCTGGTGCAACCGGTCGATGTACTCTTCCAGTTTGTCTATCCGGCCTTCTTTCTCCAGGAGCATATCATTCAATTCGTCGTAGGCCTGTTCGAGTTGTTTTTGCCGGGTTCTTTGATTTTCGGACAGCAAATAACCTACTATGACGCCTGTTCCAAAGAGGATAATACTAAAAGGGGAACCAAACATCATTGTCAATCCTGCTACAATAAATCCCATATGGTTGAATTTCGAATTTAAAGAAATGAGGGGATGCTTTTACATAACGAACTCAAATTAATTTTTGTTCTTTATACCGTCAGATTCAATGTGAAATGTTAATTTAATGGCCATTATAAACAAAAATTGGTCTCGAAGTTGATCTATTACCCGCGTCTGACTGAAAGGAAATAATGGTTCACATCTCACAGCCGAATGCAGTCGGTGATGGCATGCGCTTTTTTCCGACTCCAAACGGTTCTTCTATCAACCTTTCAGGATTTCTACTTCTGAATTGTGGCCCTTAAGCAAGGCTGCCTTGCTTTGCGGGAAATACAATCAACCCTCCCGGGTACTAAACCACGAACATGAGTAAACCAGACTTCCATTTCAACTTCTGCCTGAAAAGCTATTCGGCGATCCTGTTTTTGATGTTGGCATTTTTTCCTTTAGCGGGTCAGGAAATATACGTGCGCTACAACCAATTGGGATACATGCCCGGGGAGGATAAAATTTTGTTGATTATGACGGAGACACCCTTGTCTTCCGGTGTGACCGTCAAGTCGAACAAATCCTCCAGGTCCTCCGATGTCAAAACTGTTAAAATGGAATCCGGTGTATGGGGAAAATTTCGCCATCAATACCTGGCGGATGTTTCCTTTCTGACTGAGATCGGCCAATATGAGGTGATTCATGCTGGTCAGACGACGGCGACCATTGCCGTGAAAAATCAGCCGTATAGTCCCCACACAACCGATTTACTCAGTTTTATGCGTCAGCAGCGATGCGGATATAACCCATACTTTGGGGTGGTGTGTCACCAGCAGGATGGAAAGTTGTTCTACGGACCGGTCTCTGATTCCACGTTTTACGATTTTTCAGGAGGTTGGCACGACGCGGGTGACCAGTTGAAATATCTGATTACGGGGTCCAATGCCACCGCAAGATTATTGATGTCTTACGAGGTTTCACCCGATTCATTCGAGGACAGAGTGGATGTGCTTGGCCATCCGAATCAAAATGGAATCCCGGACATCCTTGACGAAGCGAAATGGGGGCTGGACTGGATCTTGAAATTGCATCCCCAAAAAGACTGGTTGATCCATCAGATCGCCGATGACCGCGATCACAAGGGATTTAAGTTGCCGGATGCCGATAACGCGGATTACGGCTGGGGTGAAAATTCGTACAGACCGGCGTATTTCGCCAATGGCCAGCCGCAGGGCCTCAATAAATGGCAATGCGAGTCTACAGGAATCAGCAACCTGGCCGGCCGATGCGCTGCAGCGCTGGCCATAGGCGCCCGGATTTTTGAGGATATAGATTCGGGATTTGCCCTTCGGTGCCGGAATGCAGCGGTCGAATTATTTGAAATGGGGGAAAAGAACCCCGGATTTCAGCAGGGTAATTCGTATGGGGCTCCCTATCGGTACAATGAAGATTCCTGGCACGATGACATGGAATGGGGTGCAGCGGAGCTGTACCGGTTGACCGGCGACCAGGAGTACCTGGAGAAATCGATCCACCATGCGCGTCAGATCGCGGCAGATGGGTGGATGATGCGCGATTCTATGAATCACTATCAGAAATATCCTTTTATGAATATGGGTCATTATTCTTTGTTTTCGGTCGCCCCGGCCGACGTCAGAGACAGTCTTGCGATGTGGTACAGGATGAACATCGAAAACGTTCTCAAGCGGGCAGCCACCAACGCCTTTCAAATAGGAGTTCCTTTTATATGGTGTTCCAACAATCTGATGGTGAACTTTATCACGCAGGTAGCTCTGTACGAGAAAATGACCGGAGATCATCAATTTCACGCCGGGATGTTGATGCACCGGGATTGGTTGCTGGGGCGAAATCCCTGGGGAACTTCCATGTTTACAGGCATTCCCGCAGGGGGAGAATATCCGGTGGACGTCCATCTCCCATCCACCGTTTTAATCCAGGATACACCTCCTGGTGGGCTGATCGATGGTCCTGTTTACCGGTCTATTTACGATAATTTGTTGGGCTTGACATTGC
Organism: uncultured Bacteroidota bacterium; assembly: GCA_937876435.1. Classification (GTDB taxonomy): domain Bacteria; phylum Bacteroidota; class Bacteroidia; order Chitinophagales; family Saprospiraceae; genus Membranihabitans. Next base: position 2,879 of record CALEIL010000222.1, on the reverse strand, counting down.
TGGAACCCGATGAATTTGCCGACTTCCAGAATGATTATGTGACTTACCACGATGATATTGGGGATTATTCGACCAACGAGCCCACGATGGATGGGACGGCGGATGCGATATTGATGTGGGTGTTGCTGGAGAAATAGTGGACAATGGATAGTTACAGGTGTGAGTTGGGGTGTGGGTTTGGGTTTGAGTAGCTTTTGCCTGGCGGGCTGCCAATTTTCTGGTGTTTCGGAATTTGTGCACTCAGGGAAGACCGCAGGGCAAATTCTTACGGTAGATCTTCGCTCTTCGCTCTCATTCTCGCTCTGTTTGATGGGGCGCTTCGCGGACCATGATCCAACTGGATGGTCCGCAGAGCGGACCATTCTTCATTGAATCGAAATGATCATCAGAACGGAATCACTTTGATCCCGAAAGTGATCGGGTTCACCGTGTACCCATTATCCTTTTCGGCTTTGAACAGTTCGTTCAATCCATAAGTGCCGTAGAATGTGACCGGACCATAACCAATCTGGCCGATTAATCCGTACTGGAAGTTTTCCAGGTTGTACTTATTCTTGATTTTGGACTTTCTGTTGTCTGTCTTCTGGGACGTTTTACCACCCATCAATACGTTGCCATATACTCCCGCATTGAGATGGAAGCTTTTACTTTTCTGATAGGGATTTGTTTCTAGATTGAGCATGACCGGGAGGTGCAGATATGAAGCCCGGAGATGGTTTTTCTTATACGACACTTCGTTGCCGTCGGGGATGGTAAAATTGACCGATGGACTCGAAGGTACCAGGGTCACTGGATTTGAAAATCCGTAAAAGTTGAATGAAAATCCTGCTCCGTATATCAGATTTACCCGGTGGTTGATCAGGTTGATCCTTTGATTGACCAAATGGAGTCTCCAGCTGACGCTATTGATGATGTCTGGTTCCATCGGATTGATGCCATTAATCTCGGGAAGTGTATTAGGAGCTATGTAACTCGCAAAACCCAGATCCACGAGGAACCATCTGGTTTTGACATTTGCCAGTTTATCCTTCTTTTTATTGAACTTGATATCCAGGCCATCCAGTACTTCACCAAAGATGTCCTCTGACTCACCTTTACTATCCTTTCGTTTGTCGTCATCGCGTTCCCATTCTTCAGCCTCTTCTTCCAATTCACGTTCCAATTCTTTGGCTTCCTCCTCCAGTTCGCGTTCCAGTTCCCTGGCTTCCTCCTCCAGTTCTTGATTGAGGTCCTTCAATTCTTCTTCCAGTTCTTTCATGGCCTCAGCGATTTCTCTTGCGACCTCTTTTTGGATTTGTTCTGAGGTCTTTTCTCCCAGTTTGGACAGGAGATCTTCCAGTTTCTTCGCCATTTTAGCTATTTCCTGCTCAGCGCTATCAATCTGTACATCGAGACTGTCCCGTGTGGACATTGACGTGGTATCCTGGGAATAGCCGGAGACTACTCCCGCAAATAGTAAGGCTGAAACAACCGTGAGTATTAGCTTCCAATTTTTCATTTTTATAGGTTTTGTCTGTTTTTAAGAAATTCGGGTAGTATTTGATCCTTGATAGTCGATAAGCTCACATCCGTCCAGGTTTCAGATAAAAACTGTCCCGGGATGCGGATTTCAAATGTTGAGCTGCTTTCGTTCTCTGAAAAAGAAGCCAGACTGGTCAGGTGGATCGATCGCTCTGCATCGACTTTAGCAGATTTTACGGGCAGTAAAGCCAGGACCGAGGCCCGATCATTCTGAGGAATTGATTTTATCTCTTCCATTACTTGCAATCCTTCGAGGGGTTTATCGGTTTCCAGTGTACGTACGTCCTGACGTTCCAGGGTGGGTACCGGTTCACTGGCTATATCTTCATGGATGGTGGTTGGACTTTTTTCCTGAACCGGGCGTGTTGATGCGCTTTCATCCCGGGACCCAAAATTCAATGCCGGAGAGCTTTGAACGATATTCTCCTTCTCGTCTGAAGCATTTCCCTTGCGGGCCATGACTGATGCTACAGGCTGCTCCGCCGGCATTGGTGTTTTAATAGCTGGTAGTTTATTCTGTTCGGTGGGTGTTTCCACTTTGGGGGGTTGATTATCCGTCAGATTTTCGGCCGGGGTAGTGGTCGTATTCCGAATAAATAAAACGGTGGCTGTAATCAAAAGCAAAGTCACCGCCGCTGCGATCAGCCTGGAAGTTTTCCATAGCGGGATAATGCCCATTCTTTTATTTCGGTACAGGTTCGCCTTATGGGGGTAATGTATTTCCATATCCGGAATCAGAACCACTTCGTCGATCCCTTGCAATTCCTCCATTATATCCGGATTCTCATCCAGAAAATTCTGAAATTCCTCTTCCTCTTTTTGCCCCAGATGTCCTTCCAGAAAATCCAGCGCGTATCTCTCATAATTCTCTATCGTGATTTTCATTTTACGTTATATTTTGTGAAGTTCATTTCTAATAGTTTCTCTTTCAACTTTTTCCGGGATCTGAATAAAGTCGTTTTTACATTGGGCATCGACATGCCCGTTATCTCGCACAACTCTTCGTAGGAATACCCTTCATAATCTCTGAGCAGGATCAGATTTTTTTGCTCATCTGTCAGAACCGCTAAAGCTTTTCTGACCAAATCTTTTTCCTCTATCGAGCTTTGAAATTCCATCGTCCGTTCTACCTGAAGGTTTCGGTATTCCCGCTCTCTTTTGACTTTCCGGTATTCGTCGATCATGGATCTGTAGGCAGTCCTGAATAACCAGGATCTGGCCACCTTGCTCTCCAGATTTTCTCTGTTTTCCCATAACTTTCTGAATGAGGTCTGTACAAGATCATCCGCGTCGGCTTGGTTGCGGGTCAGGCCTATACAGTACCTGAATAATGAATCGGCGTGTTCATCCACGCACTT
>CALEIL010000221.1 GCA_937876435.1 uncultured Bacteroidota bacterium | reverse complement strand
AGAACCGACTGTGCTTTTTTAGAAAAATACAAGGTAATGACCATGATAATTCCCGCCAGAAGGAGCAGGATAGTGGGAGTAGGTACCTTACCAGCGAGACCGGTCATCAGGAGCTCATTTGCGCTCATCCCACTGTCTTTGAAAATTTCAAAAGAATTGAATGCAGCCAGGGGTACCCCTATGAAATTGACCAGGTCATTGCCGGCGAACGCCATCGCCAGCGCGAAGGTGCCGACCAGCACCATGACCTGCAGGATATTGACCCTGAACAGCCGGTTGACCAGGAATAATAACAACGTCCAACCCAGAAAACTATACAACACGATACTCCAGGTATGACTCTCGATGTACATGGCCACTTCTGGTGTATTGAATGAAGTGCCGGAGATCCCTTTGATCAACATGAAATACGTAATAGCCGTAATCCCCAGACCCCCAAATAGTGGTCCGATTTGGCGAAGCCTTTTTTCGTAATCGAAAGAAAAAATAAACCGGGAAATGTATTGAATCAATGCGCCGAAAGTGAACGCAATCACGACCGACAGCAGAATGCCGAGGATGATGACCAGCGCTTTCTCGTTGTTGATATATTCATATAGTTGCAAGGCATTGGGGTCTGTATAGACTTTGATCACGGCCATGGCCACAGAAGCTCCCAAAAGTTCAAACACGATGGAAACCGTAGTGGAAGTCGGCATGCCGTACGTGTTGAACGTATCCAGCAATATCACATCAGTCACCATCACGGCCAGGAAAATCAGGATGATCTCCGAGAACAAAAAATATTCCGGATTGAAAATCCCCTTCCGGGCTACTTCCATCATCCCACTCGAGAAAGTAGCCCCCACTAATACCCCCAGCGCAGCGACAAACATGATCATCTTAAAACCCGCGGCCCTTGATCCTACCGCTGAATTCAGGAAGTTGACGGCGTCATTGCTGACCCCTACTACCAGGTCTGAAATAGCCAGTAAAAAGAGGATGATCACTAATATCAGATAAAATATTTCCATAAGTTGAATTTCTTATATCACCAGCGCGGGCTACTTCAGGACTTGGTTTTGTATTTAGATATCTACATTCAATACAGTACGGCAAAATTAGCCGTTTCAATATTAAGTTATTGTTAATTGTCGCAATTGGACACGTGTGTGATTGTGCCAGACTGTCCCAAAAGGTAATACTTATTTGAATAAATCTTTAAAAAAATGGAGAATTATTATATTCACCAGTTTAGAATAAATCACCCCCGGAAGTAATAAATTGTGTCGTTTTCGAGCCGATAAATAAAGTAGGAATGAACATGTTGACCACCTTTTTACCGATTATTGACACGTTGAAAGGCTATCGGAAAAGGGATTTCATGGCAGATCTCACGACCGGGTTGACAATTGGGGTGTTGCTCATTCCCCAGGGTATGGCCTACGCACTTCTGGCCGGAATGCCGGTGACATACGGGTTGTACGCAGGATTGGTTCCGCCGGTATTTTATGCTATTTTCGGAACTTCGCCCCATTTGTCAGTGGGACCGGTTGCTATCACGTCTATATTGTTGCTGGCCGGTGTAAGCAGGATAGCAGAAGTAGGCAGCGATTACTATATCTCACTGGTGATCACCGTGGGCTTACTGGTCGGTCTCATAGAGGTGGCAATGGGATTTTTGAAACTGGGATTCTTCGTCGATTTTATTTCATTTCCGGTATTATCAGGATTTATTTCTGCTGCAGCCATCATCATAATGGTGACTCAATTACCGGACATCCTGGGCATAGACATACCCCGGTTTGACCACGGTTACGACACCCTTCTGTATGCCATACGCAATATTGACTCGACGCATATGATAACCCTGGCTGTATTCGCCGCCTCGGCGGGGCTTATCCTCTTGATTAAAAGACTCGGTCGTCTCCTCCCTTCCGGATTGATTGTCATGGTTCTGGCAACTTTGTTGTGTTACCTGCTGGAATGGAATCAGTACGGACTGAGTATTATCGGAGCGGTTCCTTCGGGATTGCCGCGATTCATATGGCCGGATATGGGAATGGCCAACATTATCCAACTCATGCCTACGGTACTGACTATGCTGGTAGTAGGGATCGTGGGTAGTCTGAGCATGGCCAGAGCTATCGAGACCAAATATCAATATTATGAGGTAAGAGGAGACCAGGAAATGCTCGGTCTCGGAATGGCTAAGATAGCCGGGGCTTTTTTCCAATCGTTGCCGGTTGATGGTAGCTTTTCCCGGTCATCAATCATGAGCGAGACCGGGGGGCGTACGGTCCTGTCTTCCGTTTACGCGGCAGTCCTCGTGGGATTGACCTTGATGTTTTTTACTTCCTTCCTGTATTATCTTCCACTGGCTGTACTGAGTGCCGTCATCGTGGTGGCGGTGTCGGGATTGATCGAGTTTGATCAGGCTTCCAAACTTTGGCGGAGCCACCGGAGTGATTTTATGATGATGTTGATCACCTTCGTGGTCACCTTGTTGGTAGGTATTATGGAAGGAGTGCTCTGTGGAGTCGTCATGTCCATTTTCGTGGTGTTGTACCGCAGTACTCATCCGAGTGTTGTCGAACTGGGTCAGATAGATGGCACGACGCGGTATCGCAATCTCGACCGATATGAAGAAGCTTCAGGCCGGGATGATATCGTGGTGGTTCGATTTGATGACCAGATCTTTTTTGCCAACGCCTCGTTTTTCAAAGAATCGATCAGAATGGTGGTCAACAGACATCCCGACGGTAAAGTCAAACATCTGATCCTGGACTCCAGCAATATTCACAGCATCGACAGTACGGGTATCCGGACGTTGAAGGAGGTAGAACAGGAATTGGACAGAAAAGGAATCATTCTCTATTTGTCAGGAGCCATCGGCCCAGTGAGGGATATCCTGTACAAAAGTAACCTGCTCACCGAACCAGACAAACATCATATGACCATTCATGAAGCGGTTCAGTTTATTTCAAAACATACCGAAATTCCCCAGGTCGATTATTCCAGGGGGGCTATGCAGACCAATGTGGTCAGACGGCATAAGGCAAAAAGGAATAGGTTTAAATGAATTCCCGGGAGAACAATAGTTTGTTTTTTCTTATCCTATTAATATCTTCTTCGAGGTGGTCATTTCAACTTGTTTATTTATTTTAGCGAAAAATATGACCATGCAATACTTCTCTCCACAGCTCAGACTTCTGATTGTAATTATTAGCGGGCTGGGACTCTTATGGTCCTGCGGTCCGGGGCCATCGGAGAATTCGGAGACCGAATCATCATTGCCCAATATTGTCATCATTTATATGGATGATCTGGGTTACGGAGACGTGAGCGCGTATGGTGCTACTGAAATCGAGACCCCCCATATGGATCGTCTTGCCAGGGAAGGGCTGCGTTTTACGCGAGGGTATGCATCGTCTGCTACGTGCACACCCAGCCGATATGCCTTGTTGACGGGTATATATCCCTGGCGCAACAAGGATGCAAAAATCCTGCCCGGGACCGCGCCCCTGTTGATCGATACCTCCGTGATGACCATACCGCGTATGCTGAAGGGAGCGGGTTATACCACTGGGGTGGTCGGTAAATGGCATCTGGGATTGGGGAGTGGACGGGTGGATTGGAATCAAAGCGTGACACCAGGACCCAATGAAATCGGATTTGAATATTCCTTCATTATGGCAGCCACCCAGGATAGGGTTCCGACCGTATACCTTGAAAATGGCATGGTGACAGGGCTCGATCCGGCTGATCCTATTCAGGTGAATTATGAAAAAAACTTTGAAGGAGAACCGACCGGAAAGGATAATCCCGATATGCTGGAAATGCGACCGTCACACGGACACAACAACACCATCGTAAATGGTATTTCCAGAATAGGCTTTATGAAAGGAGGTAAAACTGCCCGGTGGACCGATACCGACATGGCCGATGATTTCCTGGAACAAGCCCAAAATTTTGTGGTGAGCCACAAGGATCAACCATTTTTCCTGTACTATGGATTCCAGCAACCCCATGTCCCCAGGACACCCAATCCCCGTTTTGTGGGAATGAGTGGAATGGGTCCCAGGGGAGATGCGATTCTGGAAGCGGATGCCATGATTGGCGAATTTCTTAAGACGCTCGAAGAACAAGGTCTGGCAGACAACACCCTGATTATTTTTTCCAGCGATAATGGCCCCGTGGTAGACGATGGGTACGAAGATCAGGCCGTGGAATTGCTCGGGGATCACACGCCCTGGGGTCCGTTCAGAGGGGGCAAATACAGTTTGTTCGAAGCGGGTACCCGGGTTCCTTTTATCGCCTGGTGGCCAGGCACTATCCAACCCGGGGTCTCCGATGCGATGATCAGTCAGATCGATTTATTTGCGACACTGGCTCATCTGGCGGAGGCTACACTTACCAACGTCAACAATGACAGTGAGGATCTGTACGATGTACTCCTCGGACGAAGTATGCAAGGCAGGGAGGAACTCATCCTGGAAGCTACATCCCGAACAGCTTTCCGGCAGGGTGACTGGGCCATGATCCCTCCTTACAAGGGTCCGGCGGTAAACGAATGGGTGAACATCGAATTGGGGAACAGCGCTGAGTATCAACTGTACAATCTGGCTGAAGATCCCGGCCAGCAAAACAATCTGGCTTCGGAGAATCCCGAAAAGTTGAAGGAAATGGTTCAGGCATTTGAAGCGATCAGAGGGACGGATTATGGAAATGCACAGCCATTGGAGTTAAAGTAGACTTAGTAGATAGTTGTTTGATCATAGCCCTTAGAGTGACTGGTGCACTTGTCTGCCAGGAAGAACCCGCTGCGCTCGGGAATTCGTTATTCGTCATTGACTACCGGCCGACTTTATGGAAGGTGGGCATGTACGGCTCTGGATGTCCATGCCCTTTGATAACACCCTGCTACCGAGATCTTTAATTCGTCATCCGTCATTCGTCATCCCATCAACCATACATCATGAATCTAATAAAAGATCGAGCTCTTCGCGGATTTCGTGGTTTTTCTCAGCCGTAAATTTGTCCTCGATGTTTTGCTGCGCAG
>CALEIL010000220.1 GCA_937876435.1 uncultured Bacteroidota bacterium | reverse complement strand
GAAAGTGTGTCATCACTTCCCAAACTCAATCACACCCACACAGCTGATAGCTGAAAGCTGACCGCTGATAGCTAATAGCTGATAATCAGGGAGATTGAACTTTTGAAACCACGCTTTTGACCGTCCGGTTGATTTTTTCTTCCACATTCCCGGCCCACCTCCATGCGGGATGTCCGTATTCATCGATATGGGGACCACCTTCGTATCCACCTTCTTCCCAGACCCGGCGGGAAGGGATGTACGCGGCCATTTCATTGGCATACCCGCAAACCCACGTCATCTGGTCAGAGTATTCTTTTTTGTAATTCAGGGAATAATCCACTACGGCTTCCCCCCCGATTCCGATGAACAATAGTTCGTTCCCCAGTTTCCAGGCCTGAACGGGGTAGGAGTACGACGAAGGAAATGTTTCCCCGGCTTCTAATTTTTTGAGCATCCTCCTGGCCCATCGGGCACGGAGTCGATTATTTCCTTCCGCGATGGGTATTAATTTTTCCCGGGTGGCTAATTCCTCAAACTCCAAATCGACAAACTCAAACGCCGACCTGATATCAGATGCAACCGGCGTCATGGGTTGTGCAAGCACCTCTTTGACGGAATCGGACAACATTTTTCCATATTTCTCACACAATTCCAGGGTTCTTCTGGGCAAGGGATTTTGATCACCGCCACAAGCGTTGAAAAATAAGGCCGCGGTACCGGGCAAATCCGATTCGAGGTTAATTTGGGCAAATCCCGGATAATCTCCGCTGTACGAATTAAATGAAATGGTCGTCGGATGACACGCATATCCAAATAAAACACTGATCAGGTTACCCCCTTCTCCTTTAATGGCCAGTACCGGAACGTCATGATCAACCGGACCTTTTAAGGACTGACCACTGGCCATTATTTCGGGAACCTCGGCTTCCTTATTTTCTCTTCGATTGACTGCGAAGGTGCAGGTTCCCTGACCGATAAACAGACGGGCCGATTGCCAGTTTTCAAGCGCTTCGCCGACTGCTTCCACGATCTGATCGGACATCCATTCCGAATATTCCGCCACGATTTTTTCCTGTTCTACTTCGACGGGATAATAATCGTGTAAATCATCGGTCAATCTGGGTCCGGAGTGGTTGTGTGAAAACGTAAGCATGAAATCTTCCCGTTCGATTTTATAGATCAGATAAATTTTCCGATACAGACTTTCATAGACGGTTTTGGACATTCCCTGATGATCCGTAGTGGCCATAACGGTGACCCTCCCGGTGGAACTCTTCAAGGCCATGACCTTGACATATATATCGTGAATTTTTCCATAGGGAACCCGTTTTGTCCCATAACCTGCCAACCAAACCGCGGTATTGGGGGTAATCGTCCTCCGGCCAATACCTACCTGCCAGGTGAAATCGGGTTCATTTTTTCCATCTTTGGAACCGTTCATCCACCGGATGGCATCTGGTAACCCAAATAAAGGCAGCGTGGTCGCGACCCCGGCCAGTGACATATATTTCACAAATGACCTCCTGTTCAATGATTTTTCGGAATGTATCTGATTTGTTTTCGCACTATTCATGACTCAATGTATTTATTTCCTCCTGGGAAAGGTTTCTGTTATACAACCTCAAATCTTTTAATTGACCCTTGAAAAAATCGTTGCTCCCCAGGCCAATCTGCAAGGGAATTTCTTCAGATAGACGAAAGTCAACCCCTGCCGGGAGTTCCTTTTCCGACACGCGCTGTCCGTCTACGAACAGGCTTATGCGGTTGTCGGTCTTAGTCGCTACCACATGATGCCAGTCCGAAGGAAATGTTTTCCCCCACGCGACTGATTTTCCGGATTCATAAGCGTATATATTGCCTGATGGAAGCGTACTGCAAAATACCCGGCCGTCGTGTTCGGCCATAGTCCAGGCTCTGCGATATCTTACGTCCGGGGTTTTGTCCAATTGTTCGATCCTGATCCAGGTCGTATCCCCTTCGTAAGAATATACCTCGGCTAATGGCAAAGTTCCACCTAAAAACCGACCGTTCTGGACGACCATCCCCATCACTTCCAATTCTTCCCCTAAACGACCGACATCCTTCCATCGATTTATTCCTTCGAATCGGTAAACCCTTCCACTGGGCCAGGTAGCTGTGTATAATTTTCCTTGATATGGGATAAATGAATAGGTCTGGGTATTCTCACCCACCGGCCCGCAATCTTCCCACGTTTTTCCGTCGTAACGGTATACATTTCCATTGTCATAACTCGTCGCGTATAAGTATTCATTGAATACCGCAAGCGCCACCACTCTTTTGCCAAATGGAGTACCGCAGTCGATCCAATTGGTACCGCCATCATATCGGAAGAAGCCGGGGCTGTACAATGACGAAGCGTACAGATCGCCTTTGTAGACCGCCATTCCACCGATGGTAGTCACATCGGGAAGCTGGCCACAACTGATCCACCGGTCGGCGCCTTCGTAACGAAAAATTTGTCCACCAGGATTTTGATTTTCCGAGTCAGGCAACGAAGAACCGCCCAATCGATAATGTCCGGTTCCGGCGTACAAATTGTTTTCGTATTCAGCCATAGCCATGACGCTGTTGGAGCGATCCGGACTGCCGCAGTCGATCCATTTTTGATCGCCCTCATATCGGTACACATGGCCAAATTCCTGAACCCCCGGCTCGCAGGTACCCGCGTACAAATTTCCCTGAAAATCGACCATTGAAAAGGCCAGAAGTGCATTTCCGGGTTTGCCGCAATCGATCCAACCACTCTGATAATTGTCGTCTATTCCAAACATGAGTTGCCGGTAATTGGCCTGGCTGGTCGTGACATAGTTTGTCTTGAGGCTCAACTGAAACCCCTGCCTGCTATCCGAATGATACATGCTTAGTATATCCCCCGGTGCATCGTCACTCGCATCTGCAGCATTGATTCGCACAGAGATACTGTAGTCGCTCGCATCCAAAGTCGTATTCATTGGCACCTGGAGCCAGGCATCCAGCCCGTTGAAGACGGCAGAATTATTTTGTATCGATAGATTTCCCTGTGAAAGGGCATTTTGTCCATATCCGGAGATATCATCGAAATTCTCACTCAAAGGCCAGTGGCCAACCAGCCCTTTGTCCAAAGGGGGAGTGGATTGACATCCAGTGAAAAGGACCCCAAAGATCCAGACAAACAGAACTTTTGTCGCTGTAATAGTTTGGAACGTCACGGGGGAAACGGCATATTGGGTATTCATGAGGTAGTTTAATTAAGATATCTTGATGTTACATCACAGTATCCAGTGAAATAGTATTTGAAAGTGGTTATTCAATAAAGTGAGATCGGGGGGTATGATCTAGTTCCCTATCCAAAAATTCGTACGACTTCCCCCTGACCTTGGTTGGAAAATCATGTCCGGAATCGGGGTAGTGAATTTCCAATTTTGATTCTTCATCCAACCATTGATAAAGCTGACTGATATCCTCCATTCCTTTTTCGACACCGATGTAGTAAAAATCATCGTCGTGTAACGGGGAGCTGGAAAAAAAGGCCCGGGGAGCAATGGCAAATATGGCCTGGTCAAAATCAAATGGAAATTTTGTGAGATCCAGTTCGTATTTATCCCGAAACAGTGGCATGTAGCGATCCTGAGCCCAACACCCAAACCGGCCCCCAAAATGGCGGCCAATTATGACCTCTATGTCGTAATAGGGGAACAAGGTCCAGCCACAACTGGATACAACCGCCTTGATTCGTTCATCGAAAGCACCCAGAAATATGGCATTATGTCCTCCCAGGGAGTGACCGATTACGCCTATCCGATCAGGATCGACCTCCTGGATCTGTTCCAGCAAATCGACGCAGCGCATATGGTAAAAAGTTCCAGCCATGGTACCTGATTGGTACCGATCAGTGGAGAAATCATGATCAGCCAGATCTCCAAAGCTTGGATAATCCGGGGCTATCACCACGTACCCTCTTTCAGCTAATTCTTTTGCATAGGCCCGGTTGGGGTAAGGACCCTTCCCATCCACGATTTCCTTTCCTTTTTCTCCTGTGGGATGCAGTGCAACGATCCCCGGTAGCTTCCCTTTCCGCTTTGAGATAATGGGTATGTACAGATTGGCGGTGACCCGCTCATTCTCATGCGCCAGAAAATCCAGCGAATACCTGATGTACAACTCTGTTTTTACTGAATCCCGTATCCTGATATCCAATGCCGGAAGAGCGGTCCTGTCTGGTAATGGACCCATCACCTCTTCCATTCCCGAAAGAGTTGCCTGGCGGTATCGCTGCAGGTCCCCGGGGGATGAAAAAGTGGCACTTCGGGAATTGGACAATTGAAATTGGATAGGATTCGGTTGCTTTTCCTGAGAATACAGGAAGTGGTACGTACCTGACAAGAAGAGAATGATAATACCGATTTCTTTTTTCCAATGGTGGGAAAATAGGAGTAGGGGACGAAGATTATAAAATAGTCGGTTCATTACGAATCGAATATAAGAACAATGAAATATAAAATTACTCTATTCTGTGTTTCCATGGTACGTGCGATAATGCCTGGTCAATAAATTCGTAAGACTTTTTTCGGGCTTCCACAGGAAAGTCATGCTCAGCCTCCGGGTAGACAGACTGCAGATGGTCTTCTACCCCCAGAAACTGATAAACTGTACTGGCTTGCTCCATCCCCAACAACACCCCCCGGACGTCAAAATTTGAGTCGTTGACCGGAGAGACGGATAAAAAATGTCTGGGGGCCAGCATAGCGATCAATTCATGATAATCAAACGGTTTTTTTTCACCCTCAAAACCAAAATTTTTCCAAAGTGGCATGTACCGTTTTTGGGCAAACGGGCCCAGTCTTCCTCCGTAGAGTTCGTGGGCCGCCTCCCCTATATCATAATAATCCAATTGGGTCCACCCACAACTGGATACGATCACCTTGAGCCGCTCATCAAAAGCCGCTGTAAATATTGCGTTGTGTCCTCCCAAAGAATGGCCAATTACTCCTATTCTATCGTTATCAACCTCCTCCATTTGGAGGAGCAGATCTACGCTTCGAAGGTTATAAAAAATAGCAGCCATCGTACCGGATTCATACCGGTCATGATCAAAATCAAAATCTGATAATCCTCCAAAACTGGGATAATCCGGTGCAATAACGATGTATCCCCGTTCTGCCAGTTCTTTGCCATACGCTCTGTTGGGATTAGGACCCTGACCGTCCACTATCGCTTTCCCTTTGGCACCCGTCGGATGCAACGCCAGCATCGCCGGTAATCGACCGATGACAGGCTTTCTTTTGGGTACGTATAGATAGGCCGGGACCCACTCATCTTCAAATGCCTGATACTCGATCGTATGCATCACATACATGGGGGAATCTACGCTTTGAATGATTTTCATCTCTACGCCAGGCAACGAGTTGCGATCGGGTAGGGAACCCATGACGGATTCCATACCTCTTTCGATCTTCCACCTGCAATATTCCCAATCACCAGGATCTGAAAATGTTACCCATTCCTCTGTATTGGACAAATAAAACTGTGAAATGGATCTTTCATTTTGGGCTTTTAGTACCTGGCCATTCAACAGCCATAATCCAAGACAGAGGAAATAAGTTAACTTTGAATATTTCATTTTGACCCAATAAGAATGTCTATTCTATAATTTCTAACGGTGCTACATTCCTTTCCCATCCAGTGTACCCGGGACTTTGATTGATCTTACCCAAAACATTGGAATTGATCATTCGGTCATCGATCGGCCACTGGAAGTGGAATGGTGCCATTCTCGGACTTTCTCCCAATACGATTGGGGCTGGATTGATGGAATACAGATTATTGTGGGTTATGACCCGATCGTAGAAGAAATTATTCTCATGGATGGTATTGAGACTGTATCCCCTGAGATTCATTGCTGCCATAATGTAGGAAACTCTGTTCAACTCATTTTGTCGGGGTTCTTCCGCATACAATTCTCTGGCTCTTTCATCAAAGATATAATCGATGTCCACCTCTGCAGGATCCACCAATATCGCTCCGGCTCTTTCTCGCACCACGTTGATATCATCAGCTGCCTGTTGGAGATCGTTCTTCCAGAGATGGGCTTCTGCCCTGATCAGGTATGACTCGGCCAACCTGAAAATGTACTGATCACCATTTCCTCCGTTGGGTAAGGCATCCGGATTTTGTTGGGGATTGTAAACCTTATAATGCGGCCAGGCAAAAGCAGTGTATACACTATCCGAAGGGTTTCCCATCCATTCTCCGCGCCAGGGTTCTCCAAAATTCACGGAGTTTGGATTGTTGTATAACAATTCATGTTTATCGACCCAGTTGATATCTACTCGTCGCAGATCGGGGGTGGTTCTCCAGTTGTGTCCAAACTCCTCCCATATGTCGTAGGAATGGTAATTGGATGCTGCTATATCCGGGTTTCCATTGCCCAAAGTATCAAACTGGATGCCCGCTTTTACGAATCCGATTTCTCCCTGTGAATCCCTGTTTACGGAATGCCACCAGGATGCTGCGTAATGACGCATCGAATATGACCCTGCTGTTTTTGCTCCATCGGGATCTTCAAATCGATCCACGATGGCCAGAATGGTTTCAGTATTCTGGGCGTGGTTCTTGTTGTTGGGTCTGTGCAAATCCCAGATAACGTTTCGTTTTGGATCATTGACATCTTCTCCAAATCTGTTGCGCATTAACTGGTATTTGCCGCTATTGATGACCTGAGTCGATGCATTGATTGCCCCGTCAAAATTCATATTTGCCAAATGTACTTTTGACAATAAATGATAACCTGCGCCCTGCGAAATGGCACCGGGAACGGCATTTACAGGCAATTTGGGGGCTGCAAATTCCAGGTCCGATGTTATTTTATCAAAAATCGCTTCCCGACTATGCGTTGAGAAATCCAGCCTGGGGCTGGTCACTTCTCCGTTCACAAAAGGCACATCACCGTAATTGTGGACGAGTCGATAATACCAGTAGGCTCTGTGCCATAAAGCTTCAGCTAAGACCTGATCTCTCTCTTCCTGGCTCGCCCACTCGATATCATCAATTCTGCTAATCGCCACGTTGGCGTCTTTTACAAACCGGTATATCGTATTGATTTGATTGACAAATTGCTGGTATCGGTCGGTGGAAGGCGTCAGGTTGTGAAAATCGAACTGTAGAAGAGGTGCTCCCAGTTCACTTGCAGCTACCTG
>CALEIL010000219.1 GCA_937876435.1 uncultured Bacteroidota bacterium | reverse complement strand
TTAAAATACTATTTCGAAGTGAACTAATTTGACTACTAATGGCTTCAATATCAGTCTCTGTATATGAGAAGGGGTAAAGTTTTAGAAGCCCTATATTTTTTATAAAAAACGTTCCATATCTACCCACCGACACATCCTGTCTGGCTTGATCCGGTATCGATTCGATGAATAGACGACTCGACAATTAAACTCCTCTATTCAAAGTCCTCAGATCAAACGCTTCAGTCCCTCCCTTATCGAAACGGGTGGCTCATACCCCAGCAATCGGGCAGCCTTACTGATATCAGCCAGCGAATGGGGGATATCCCCCATTCTTTCGGGTCCGTATTCTGGTTCCAGATTTTTGTCCGAGATCTCACAGATCAGATTCCAAAGTTCGGTCAATGTCGTTTGTTCGCCACATGCGACGTTGTAATTTTGATTGACCGCACCAGGATTCGTCGTCATCAGCGCTTTCATATTGGCCTGTACCGCATTGTCCACGTAAGTGAAATCCCTGCTAAAACTCCCGTCTCCATTGATAATGGCTGGTTTTCCTTCCTCTATCGCTTTGATGAACAATGGAATGACCGCGGCGTAAGGTCCACCTGGATTTTGCCGGGGACCGAAAATGTTGAAATACCGCAATCCGATAAATTCCATATCGTACAATCGTCCAAAATTTTCTGCGTACAGCTCGTTGACTTTTTTGGTGATGGCATAAGGAGACAATGGTTTTCCAACGCGGTCTTCTATTTTGGGAAGATTGGTATCATCGCCGTATACAGAGGAACTGCTGGCAAAAACCACCCTTTTGATCCCTGTCTCCCGGGCAGCGGTAAATATATTCAACGTCCCGTCAATATTGTGGGCATTGGTGTGAACCGGATCGTCAATAGACCGGGGTACCGAACCCAGAGCTGCCTGATGACAAACAGTCGTGGCCTCCTGACATAATTCCCTGCACAAATCAAAATTTCGAATATCTCCTTCTACGAAATTTACCTTCTCATGCCCCAGTATTTCATTGATATTGTCCAAAGATCCGGTTATCAGATTGTCGATCACCGTGATCGCCTTTACATCCGGATGGCGTATAAAAGCTCTCACCAGATGCGAACCGATGAATCCTGCTCCGCCAGTAAGTAAAATGTGCATATTGGAATGTTTGTTAGAAATTTTGACTTCTGGTCAATAAAGGTTTTTACAACCGTTTTATGTTCGCTTCTTTATCCCAAAAACCTTTAACGTCATACCACACCTGTCCGTTGGGTTTGGACTGAGGTAACAGCGACTTAAACTGATGGTGGGAAACACACAGTAAGACGGCATCATAGTTGCTGGTGTCTGGTAGTTCTGTGAGCAGATTCAGGTTGAGTTCGTGCTGAACCTGATCGGGATTTGCCCACGGATCATACACATCAATATCCAGATCGTATTCTTTCAGTTCGTGATAAATATCGATGACCCTGGTATTCCTGATATCGGGGCAATTTTCTTTAAAGGTCACCCCGAGTAAAAGAATACGGCCATCCTTCAGGGTAATATCTTCCTTGACCATGAGTTTGATAACTTCCTGCGCCACATAATTTCCCATACCATCGTTGATCCGGCGACCGGCGAGGATCATTTCGGGATGGTAGCCCACTTGCTGGGCTTTCAAAGCCAAATAGTAAGGATCTACCCCGATGCAATGACCTCCGACCAATCCGGGTCGGAAAGGAAGAAAATTCCATTTGGTTCCGGCGGCTTCCAGAACATCGAGCGTGTCGATATTCATGCGATTAAATATTTTGGCCAGTTCATTGACGAAGGCGATATTGATATCGCGTTGGCAATTTTCGATCACTTTGGCCGCTTCGGCTACCTTGATGGAAGAGGCGACAAAGGTACCCGCCTCGATAATGGAACTATACAATTCATCAATTTCAAGAGCCACTTCCGGCGTGGAACCAGAAGTAATTTTGGTAATTTTGGTCAATGTCCGGTCCTTGTCACCGGGATTGATGCGTTCGGGGCTGTATCCCACAAAAAAATCACTATTGTACTCCAGTCCAGCCTCCTTTTCCAGAATGGGCACACAAACCTCTTCCGTAGCTCCGGGGTATACGGTCGATTCATATATTACGATATCCCCTTTTTTCAGATGTTTTGCCACCAGTGAAGTGGCCAACCGGATGGGTGTCAGATCGGGCTGTTTGTTATCATCCACGGGTGTGGGAACGGTGATGATAAAAATCTCACATGATGCCAGGTCTTCGGGCGTGCTGGACACAAAAAGGCCTGCGCTGCCCGGTTCCTCGCTCAAAACGGATTGCAATAAATCGTCTTCCACCTCCAGGGTAGAGTCATGTCCGTTTTTGATTTCAGTGCATCGTCCCGTATTGATATCAAATCCTACGACGGGATGGGATTTGGAAAATTCAACCGCGAGGGGCAATCCAACGTAGCCCAATCCAATAATTCCTATTTTTTTCATTAAAGTATTTATGGTTTGAAATAAAAGAATGGTGTGGGGTAAGTAAGTGCACGAAAATCTCTTCGCGTATCACATTTGGTAAAGGTGATGCAATATTTTTCCATATCGGAAACCGAAACGTTCCCGTGCCCGAAATCAACTGAGTACAAACCGATTTCGAAATGTCTGTATTTCCTTTTTCATAAGATTCTGTATTTGATCTTCGGCAAGCAGAGAATCGATTTTTATCTCGAGACTGGGAACTTCATGGCCCTGATTGACATAAATATAATCCAGGTGGTTGAGTTCATTTTTGATGATGTCCCTGATTTGATTGATGCTCCTGTTAAATTGAAGCACGTTGCTGATCTTCAATCCTGCATGATCCTGGATAGGTTCCAACTGGTCATTGAGGAGTTCCGTCAGATGGTGTATGTGGACGAATGGTCTGATCTGGTTTCCACTTCCGAAAATCTGGATTTGTCCGTAACATAATGCCTCGAAGATAAACCGATTGATGACAGAATCGTGTCGAACGGTGCGATTGTAACCAAACACATTGGCTACTCTCAGGATATCTACCTGCATTTCCTCTTCCAGGAGTTGTACAAATTTTTCTGCTTCCCGCTTGGACCGGCCGTAGGTATTCATAGGATTGGCTTCCAACAGTTCATTTTCCAGGGTAGCAAATCCGTACACCGAAGCCGAACTCACAAATATAAATTTCTGGACGCGATTCTGGTTTTCCATACAGTGGATCAGATTGGCCGTACCCCATTGGTTGATCTGCTCATATTTGAGACTGTCTTCCATGCTGTATGGAGATTTCACCACACCGGCCAGATGGTACACCACATCGATATCCTGTAGTGCTTTTTTCAGGGCAATATGGTTCAGGATGTCTCCGTGGATAAACTGCACTTTATGCAGATTGATGTTTCCGAAGAAGAATCGGATATTATTTTGGGACATATTATCATAAACGACCACTTTATTGACAAGGGGATTCGTATTGAGTTTGTCGACGAGCGAGGTGCCGATATAGCCTGCACCACCGGTTATAAGTACATTCATGATAGTTCTTAGTTCTTAGTTTTTAGAGCTTAGTTAGTGTGAGGAAGGGGGGGGTGTTGAGCTTAGATAAATGAAGAAATAAAATTAATACGATATGTTACTTTTAATTGAAGTAATCAGCCCATTTATTATTTTGGCCAGTTCTACAGATTTTTCCTTGAGTAGGATCAAATCTTCGTCTGACAACAATTGCCTTTTATTTAATAGGATTAATAAAGTAATTACTTCGTATAGCGATCCCCTTGAATAGTATAGAAAATTTACAAATTCCTTTTTTGAATTTCTTCCTGCCCCTTCTGCTATATTCATTGATATCGAAGCAAGTGCAGCCTCCAATTGCTCTTTTAATCGAAAATGACCCGTTTGATTGTTAAACGTAGTTGTTTTGATAACTACCAGATCGAAAAAATCCACCGATTTTTGCCAGGCTATTAAATTCTCAAAATTAAATTTTTCCAAGATACGGTTTTTAAAACAAGATATCACAATCCCCATACCCTCACTGACTCACTCACCCACACCCACTCTCTTCTAAGTTCTAAGCACTAAGCACTAAGCACTACTTCAACTCCGTATGCAATCCACATTCCGTTTTGCTCTGGCCGGCCCATCGGCCATTTCTATTCATTTCGTCAGCCCAACTTACCGTACAGGGCATACATCCGATCGACTTGTATCCCGCATCGTGGAGCGGATGTTTTGGCAGGTCAAATTCCTTAATATAGTCATAGACCATTTTGGACGTCCAGTACAACATAGGATGGTACCGGATCTTGCCATTGTCAGCGACCATGACGGGCTCAAAACTGGCGCGGGTGGACGATTGATCCGCTCTTACACCTGAAATCCAGATGTCGTATTCATTCCGGATTCGATCCATCGGGATCACTTTATTCAGATGGCAGCAATAGTCCGTATCAGAATTGTAGTAGAAAATACCTTCGCTGTTTTTCTGCTGGGAATGCGGGATATCCGATCGGGCGATCCGCACTTTGAGTCCCAGGTCCCTGACCAGTTGTTTTCGAAACGCATGCGTCTCCGGAAATAGAAATCCGGTATCCAGAAAGACGATCTCGATTTCCTTTTCGTACTGTGAAAGTATGTGGAGCAGTGGAATAGACTGAGTCTGGAAGGAAGAACTACTCACCATAGTCAAGCCCTGCAGATCAAAATTTGCCAACTGTCCGTGGATACTGTCCACCAATGGACCAAACTCTTGTTTATTGTTTACCAACATAGATAGGGTAAATACAAAAAGGGGTGGAATTGTTTTTAGGTTTCCGGATTCATAATGTCCCGGTACATCTTGCCGAGAATGAGCCACATCGTAACCAAAACCGCCGTAACGATCGCGAATATGATCATGAGCATCGTTTGGTTTTGTCGGTTCGTGTTCAGAGGCTTCAATGGATAATCGATGATGGAAAAAACCGGTCGTATGTTTTCCAGACTAAACCGGGCAGTTTCCAGATTTCGCACGATCTCCATATACATGGTCCTTGTGATGCTTACATCCACATCGAGATCCAGCCGATTGGTTTGCTGGGACTGGTAGGTCATGCCCCTGGAGCGGTCCGTCACCACGGCCAACTGTCCCTGTTGTTTTTGGAGCACGTTTTCCAGGGAATCTTTCCGAAACGTCAGGGTGTTGACTATTTCTTCCCCTTTAGCGGTACTTTGAAGAATATAAAATTCGCTCAATTTTTCATACAGCGCATGGATCAGGGCGACCGACAAATCCTGGTCGATGGTCGTAGCCTGCATTTTGATCATTTGCGAGGTATTGTCAAAAGCTATCGTGTATATCGGGCTTCCACCCTCTACCATCATATTGTAAATCCGTTTCAGATACTGTCGATGGGCAAGATCCATGCTGTCGGGTTTGATTTGAGTAAAGAGAACCGGATCTTTCACTTCCCATTCATTCTGCAGATCGTACGTCTTGCTTATGTGATTGATCAACAAATCTTTTTCACCTATCAAATCGACTGAGTCCAGCAAGGCGGCAAACTGGATTTTGCGCGACTGACTCAGTGCAATAATTTTGGAATATCTGCTGGTTTCGCCTCCACCTCCATCCCCGCTGGTAAAACCGTAGCTGGCCAGGGTGGAAGCCAGTATGGAGTTGCCACCCCGCTGACTTTCTTCGTTCGCTACGAATGAAATTTCCGCAATATACGTGATCGTCTGAAAGCGCACATAAGCGAAGGCTACCAGAGCTCCTACGATGATTCCGCCCAAAATCCAATACCATTTTCTGAATAAATACCGGATATAGTCTTGAACCGTACGGATAATATCTGCCAGCGTGACTTCTGATTCATAAGAAGGTGGGGGAGGAGGGTAATGGTCTATGTTCTCAGGTTGATTCACCGACGACTATTTAAAGCTTTTCGATCAAAAGTATGGTTGTGGCCAGACTCGACAGGATGCTCGCCGTCGTAAGCGTGGCTCTTAATATTTCATCCCACTGGACGGGGTCCTTTTTCTTCTCCAGTTTAATTTCCCGTTCGTCATCGAGAACCTCTGGTGGAGTCATCGCCACGAATACCTTACTACCCCGCTGCACCCTGGGATAACTTTTGATAAACCACAGTGAGTTCGTGCCCTCGATCCGCCCGTTCGGATGCATGACCCGTACAGACTTGCGATCCGCATTGCGGGCAAACCCACCTGCGTAGTTTTTGATGTACCAGGCGGCCGATTTTTTACCGGTGAAGTTGACGTTGATAAAATTGCTTTCGATGAGGGTGTCTCGCAGTATTTCGGGAGCTCTCGTGGCGAGGGTCCGGATGGAGACCAGATCGTCCTGCCTGGGAATACTGATGACATCCCCTTCCCGGATCACCAGGTTGGATGGATGACCAGAATTTTTAAGAGCCTCCGCCAGCGAGATGACTACGATACCGGTAATATTCCCCTGCGTCCGAACCAGGTTCGCTCCTTCCGGAAACGCATCCGGACTCAGACCCCCCGCCCGTCTGACGAGATCGGTTAGTTTTTCCGGATTTTCCATCAATACGTAGGGACCCGGATACCGGACACGGCCATTGATCTGGACTACTTCCTGCAATTCAAAATCGGGAATTGTCCGTACGACCAGGACGTCAAACGGTTCAAACTGGAAATCAGAATCAGTCGGATTGATCAGGCTGCCCTGAGGATCCAGTTCGATCGATTTAACGATCGTATTGGGCTGACCCGATCCCGAAAACTGTATCCGGTACACGTCAACCCGTTTGGGATCCGCATCAAACTGCAATCCTCCTCCCATCAGCAAGGCGTCCTTCAACGTGAGTGAGGGATCGTAGATGAAACTTCCCGGGCTGTTGACCGCACCTAGGATGCGTATATTAAATTGATTGATGAAAGTTTCCTTATTGTAGATCCGGAATTCATCGCCGGGTTTGAGCTGCAACGTATCGTTTTCGTAGAGCAGGGCGTGAACATCGATCAGTCTGTATTCCCTTTTTTTGGAATTGGTCGTATCCTTCCGGATCAACATACCGTATTGGTTTGCCGAGGGCAATAACCCACCGGCATCCGCGATCAGGTCCGGAAAGGTCAACGAAGGATCGTACACAAAGGTGTCCGGCTGCCGGACAAGACCATCGATCGAGATGAAATATTGTTCCTTATAATCTTCCACTCTGTAAACCGATATCCGGTCTCCCCCCTGTAGTATTATATTTTCATCAGAGGAAGGATCGGCGACCGCTCCTCTCAGATTCACTGGAATATACATGAGCTCGGTCGCATCACCGGGATTGATCCTGGTCAGCATTCCACGGCCGGTGGCGTTTGCTTTGAGTCCTCCCGCGAGCGTGATCATATCCGCGAGTTTTATCCCTTCTTTGGGATCAAAGGTTTCGGTGAGTGGAAACCGAACCGCCCCTGAGATCTGCACCGTACGGGTGCTATCAATAAATCTGCTTTGCGGATAGATGGTAATGCGGTCTTTTTGCTGAAGAGCGATATCTTCCGCATTTCCTTCCAGGATAGCCGCCGGATTTATCCTGATCAATTCGACAGAACCATCGAGATTTGTTCTTATAATAAAGGCCAGATCACGACGGGCATTGTCCTGTAAATTCGCTTTTCGCAGGATCTGCGAAATGGTCGTATTTTCTACCGTGGAATAATTACCCGGAAAAACCACTTCCCCATTGATCGTTACATACGCTTTAAGTGGAGAAGGAACCGTGCGAATATTGATGATATCCCCATTTTCCAGTGCAAAATCTTCCTCCCCATCCAACACTTCCTGGAGATTGAGCTCAATGAGTTGTCGCTCTGATTCCATCTGTCTGTTGATCCGGATCAATTCGGTGTACGCGTTGCTACTCAGCCCGCCCGCAAACTGCAGTAAATCCTTCAACCCTTCACCCGCTTTTAGTTCGTACATCATCGGGCGCTTGACGGCTCCAGATATGGTGACCACTTTTTCACTGAAAGGAACGTAGATCATATCATTGTTTTCCAGGGAGAAGTCATAGCGGATCTGTGGATTGGTGAGAAATTCATAGACATCGAGCACTTTGACTTCATTGTTGTCCTTCATCAGTCTGATATTACGAACCGAACCGCTGGCCACAGGCCCTTTGCAGGCCACGAGTGCATTAAACGCGGTATTCAAGGCTGAAATGGTATAGGATCCCGGTTGTGCGACCTGTCCAAAAATATTTACCGTGATCGTACGCGCGGTAATGAGGACGACCGAGAACTGTTCGGGCGCGAAGGTATACCTGTTTCTGAATCGGTTCTCCAGCAATGTCCGGGCACGTTCCAGCGGAATTCCTTTCAGAAATATCTTGGGCATGCCCTGAGGTGAAATGGATCCATCCTGAGATATGGTAAATTCGAAATCAGCCTGGGAAGGACCGAAAATTGAAATGCGTACCTTATCGCCTGGCCCCAAAACGTATTGAGCCGGGGCCTGAGCCTGCTCTGTGGTCCGGTATAGGGACAATTCTGAACCAGAAAAAACCGAATGTCCGTATATACTGGTGATCTCGGTTTGTTGATCCTTCAGTTCCTCTGATGTGGTTTCTGAAATGGCTTCCTGAACCGAAGCTCCATCGGCTACTTTTTCCTGAATATCTTCGCTCTTTTCCGAAATCACTTCTTTCGCTGCCGATGCTTCTGCCTTCGCTGCTTCCATGGCGACAGAATCGACCGAGGTGGATGTGTCCTGTGCGGCCTTTTCCTGCTCCATTTCAGCGATGACTTCCTGGAGGGCTGCTTCGAGTTCAGGGAGTTGTTCGGGTTTGATGTTGTCCAGATCAAAACCTCTGGCTTCCATCCTGCGGTTGACTTCGTCCATATCCAGCCCCCTCGACTCGATTTCCTGTCTTGCCAGCTCCTGGCTTTGTTCCGGCACATTTTGTGCCTGCAAACTATATGCAGAGACGAAACAGAAAATCAAAAGACATATAATCTTTGTAAATTTCATCGTGAATTAGATTTGGTTGTACTGGCGATTATAGTAATCCTGATAACTTCCATCCAGGACGTTTTCCATCCAGTCTTCGTTTTCCAGATACCAGTCAATTGTTTTGCTGATGCCCTCTTCAAATTGAAGCGATGGCCTCCATCCCAGCTCCCGTTCGATTTTGGTGGCATCAATGGCATACCGGAAATCATGACCAGAACGGTCCTTCACAAAAGTAATCAAATTTCTGGCAGTTCCTTCGGGGCTTCCCGTCTTCTGATCCATTTGGTCACAGATCACGTGGATCAGGTCGAGATTGGACCATTCATTGTGGCCGCCTATATTATAGGTC
>CALEIL010000218.1 GCA_937876435.1 uncultured Bacteroidota bacterium | reverse complement strand
ACGTAGACCCCACTATGCGCGGTTTTGCTTCTTTGATCTGACAAAAAATATTTTGAAATACCACTATAGAAGGAACTTACAATTCGGCTCACTAGTCCAGAGATTTGTTGGATTCGGATGCTTTTTGTACGAGTTGACTGTATTCCGCGGGCGTCAATCCGTCCATCACGTACTGGATGGGATTGACCGCTTTTCCATTGAAATGCACCTCATAATGGAGGTGAGGGGCTGTGGAAGTTCCGGTATCACCTATGAGGCCGATCACTTCTCCTTTCTTGACCTTTTGTCCTTCTTTCACCATGATTTCGTTCAAATGGGCGTATCTCGTGACATATCCGTATCCATGATTTATCGATATATTGAGACCATAACCGGTGGATTTATTTTCGACCTGCTCGACTACGCCGTCTCCTGTAGCCTGTATTTTGGTCCCTTGAGGGGCTGTGAAATCGATGCCTTTGTGGAATTTGGGAATTTTATGGATGGGGTGGATTCTCATCCCAAAACCAGACAAATAATCGATATCCCGGGCCAGTTTGGATTCCTGCACCGGCTTGATGGACGGAGTAGAATTGAGAATATTCTCACGTTCCATGGTCATTTCTTCCAGTTTGTCCAGGGCGATGGACTGTAAACTCAGTTTCCTCGATACCGCATCCGCATTGTTGAGGGTCTTAACCAAAAGTTCTTTGGTGTCAAAATCGATCAATTCGTCATACTGTCTATGACCTCCAATACCACCATTCCATACGTTATCATCCATTGGTTTGGTCCCAAATAGAATTTCATGAATATTGGAATTCCTGCTGTGAATGTTGCCCAGGACCGAATTGAACACAGCCAGCCGTTCATTCACAAGGTTAAATTTTACTTTCATCTGCTCCAGTTCTTCGCTCATTCGTTGTTCCTTGAGCTTGAGTTCCGGAATAAATGTACCGAGATAATTGAAACTGAAATAACCGAAGCAGGCTGAGAGAGACAAAAAAACTGCAATTTTTAGAAATGTTTTGGAGGTCGATTTTTTAACTTTGTCAAATTGCAAAGTTTCGGGATTGAATACAAACTTCTCTTTATTCATTTTTTGGATCGAATTACAAATAAATAGTACTTTTGATCAACGACTAATCGGTTGATACATTATCGGTGGATGGGTAGGAAAATTCAAATTTAACACCTTACTTTAAATTATAAAAAAATTTAACGTTTTATGAATTCTGGTCAAATAAGACAACATTTCTTTGCATATTTTGAAACAAAATCCCACAAAATAGTGCCTTCGGCACCGATCGTAAACAAGAACGATCCGACGCTTTTATTCACGAATGCGGGTATGAATCAGTTCAAGGATTTTTTTCTTGGAACCAGGGCGATTGAAAACTCCCGAGTCGCGGATACTCAGAAATGCCTTCGGGTCTCAGGTAAACACAACGATCTGGAAGAGGTCGGACTGGATGGCTACCACCATACCATGTTTGAAATGCTCGGGAACTGGTCATTTGGAGATTATTTCAAAGAGGAAATCATCGGTTGGGCATTTGAATTGCTGACCCAGGTTTACGGGCTACCCGGCGATCGATTGTATGCCACGGTTTTTGGTGGTGATGAGGAGGATGGTCTGGCCAAAGATCAGGAAGCTGAAGATCTGTGGTTGAAATATTTACCTGCAGAACGTATTCTGGACGGCAGCAAAAAAGACAACTTTTGGGAAATGGGGGATACCGGTCCGTGTGGTCCCTGTTCCGAGATTCATATCGATTTGCGGGATGAAGATTCAATACGTAAACTACCGGGACGGGAGCTGATCAATAAAGATCATCCACTCGTCGTCGAACTCTGGAACCTGGTATTTATACAATTCAACCGGCTGGCCAATGGATCGCTCCATCCGCTGCCCAATAAACACGTGGACACCGGGATGGGATTTGAAAGACTCTGTATGGCCGTTCAGGGGAAAACATCCAACTATGAAACCGACGTTTTTACTGGGCTTCTCAGGAAGATCGGTTCGTTAACCGGGCATAACTATACGAATAATTACGGACCGGAAGCCAAAGTGGATATGACATTTAGGGTAGTAGCCGATCATATCAGAGCCGTGGCTTTTACCATAGCAGATGGTCAGATACCCGGAAATTCGGGGGCGGGATACGTCATCAGGAGAATCCTGCGGAGAGCCGTCCGGTATTACTATACTTTTCTCAATAGGAAAGAACCGTTGTTGTACCAGCTCATCAACCATCTCGCAAATCAGTTTGAAGCGGTCTTTCCGGAATTGAAAGCCCAGGAAGAATTCGTCACCAAAGTGATCCATGAGGAAGAAAAGAGTTTTCTCCGGACGCTGGAAGAGGGGATTCAACGCTTCCATATGCTCGAAGCCAAAGAAGGTCGCATTTCGGGTGAAGATGCTTTTTTGTTGTACGATACCTACGGGTTCCCTATCGACCTGACCGAATTGATGGCCAGAGAGGACAATCTGGAGGTGGATATTCCAGGATTTGAAAAGGAATTGGAAAAACAAAAAAACCGTTCAAGAGCCGATGCTGTTCAGAAAGTAGGTGATTGGGTCATCGTACGGGATACGGACAAGGATATCGAATTTTTGGGTTATGACCTGACTCAAGCCGGCGATGTTCGTGTATTGAGGTACAGGACGATACTCAGGAAAGAAAAGGAGATCCATCAGATTGTGCTGGATCGCACTCCGTTCTACGCAGAAGGTGGGGGACAGGTAGGCGATACCGGCACGCTCGAATTTGAGGGGGGAGAATCGATCAGAGTTCTTGATACGATCCGGGAGAACGATCTGATCGTTCATTTGACAGATAAACTTCCTTCCGCTCCCGATGAACAGCTACAAGCGACGGTGAATGCTTCACGCAGGCACCGGATTTCTCTCAATCATTCCGCAACGCATCTGATGCATGCGGCACTGCGCCAGGTATTGGGCAAGCACGTTCAACAAAAGGGGTCACTTGTGGCTGAAAGCCACCTGAGGTTTGATTTTAGCCATTTTGAAAAAGTGAGTGACGAGGATCTGGCACAGATTGAACGAATAGTCAATGAAAAAATCGAGGAAAATATCCCATTGGCGGAAGATCGGAAGCTTCCCCTGGAGGAAGCCCGGAAAGCTGGGGCCATGATGCTTTTTGGGGAGAAATATGGCGAAGTCGTCCGTATGATTACTTTTGATCCGAATTATTCGAGAGAATTGTGCGGAGGGATCCACGTGAACCAAACCAGCGAGATCAGATTGTTCAAGATTACCAGTGAAGCATCGGTAGCGGCCGGTATACGAAGGATCGAAGCGAAGACCGGACAGGCTGCGGTAGAATTTCTGGACAAGCAGGTTGCTGAATTAAGCGAAATCAGAGAAATGTTTCGATCGGCGGGTAATCTGAAGACCCAAATCCTAAACCTACAGACCGAAAACGAAAATCTGAAATCTGACCTTGCAGCGTACCAACGACAACAAAACCAGAAACTGAAATCTGAGTTAATAGGGAAGGCTGTGAAAAGCAAGACCTTCCAAATGGTGGCGGACCATGTGAGTCAATTGGAAGGAGATCAACTCAAAAATCTGGTATATGAACTGGGTGATCAATTGAATCCGGCTGTGATCGTCCTGGGGAACCAACACGATGGCAAAGCTCAATTGATGGTGTATATCGACAAATCTCTGACCGGGCAGTACAACCTCCACGCAGGGCAGTTGATCCGTTCAGCGGCTTCCCTGATTGGTGGGGGCGGAGGGGGACAACCCTTTTTTGCCTCTGCGGGAGGCAGCAATCCCAATGGACTCGGTGAAGCCGTGTCATTGATCAGATCGACGATAGAAGAATTAATTAACTCTGGAAAATAATGGTATTTAATTATTTCTATACGATCGCAATTTTAGTGGGCGTTCTATTACTTCTAAACATTCTTAACAGGATCGTATTTATGCGTTTTGTAAAAACTCTGCCTGCTTCTGCATCCAACCTAAGCATTAATGATCTGCTCGATGTAAAGAACTTCGAAAAGTTGATCCGCAATCTGGACCCGGCAGCCCGGGAAAAGGCTGAGAAGACCAGAGCGTGGTTGATTCGCATTATTCTATCTATGTTCCTGGTTATTTTGTTAATCATCGTCGTGGGAGTTCTTTCCTTTATAAAATAGATCATGAAAATAGGGGTTATTGGCGTCGGACATTTGGGCAAGATTCATCTTCGTTGTATCAGCGAAATCCCGGAATATGAAATCGTTGGTTTCGCGGATACGGATCCGGGGCGTGCACGTGAGGTTTCTGCCCACTTTGGAATCAGGGCTTTTGATCAGATCGATGAATTGATGGATCAGGTGGACGCGGTCAGCATAGTGACCCCCACCACCAGTCATTTTGAATTGGCCAGCCTGGCTATCGGGAAGGGCAAACACGTGTTCATCGAGAAACCGGTGACCGATCATTCCCAGAAAGCCCGTATGTTGTACGACCTGGCTAAGGAGAAAGGTATTAAAGTGCAGGTAGGACACGTCGAAAGATTCAATCCGGCGCTTCTGGCGTTGGAAGGCGAAATCATCAATCCAGCCTTTATTGAGGTCCACAGACTTGCCAATTACAACCTCAGAAGCATCGATGTTTCGGTCATACAGGATCTCATGATTCACGATCTCGATATTTTGTTGCATTTTATTGATAGTCCGGTACGCGAAGTGAGGGCCAATGGACTCAATATATTGAGCCCGACCGATGATATCTGCAGTGCCCGCATCGAATTTGAAAATGGAGCCGTGGCCAATGTGACGGCTTCGAGAATATCGGTGAAGAATATGAGGAAGATGCGGTTGTTTCAATCCAATGCTTACATTTCAATCGATTTTTTAGAAAAAAAATCGCAGGTTATTCGCATCGATGACGAGCGGAAGGGAGAGGAAGCGATGGAACTTGACCTCGGTGACCGTGAAAAATTTATCACGATCAGTCAGGTCGAAGGGCCTCAAACCAACGCTATAAAAGAGGAATTTGAATCATTTTACCGCGCGATCAGGGAGGATCTTCCGGAAGTGGTTTCGCTCCAGGATGGGCTGCGGGCACTCGAACTCGCCGAGCAAATCCAGGAGGCGGTGGCACGTCAGATTAAATTCAAGGGATTTCTTCACAGAACAGATGAGAAGCCTGCATGAGTAATGCCCGACGTAATGCTTTGATCGTATATGCCGCCATTGATATCGTGATCAGTGCCGTGGTTTGGATTTTATTTCATTCTTACCAGATAGGCCCTCCATTTTCGAATGTCCTGTCGAATGAGGGCGACGTACTCCGCTTGACTTTCGTTCCGGTATTCTGGTTCGTATTTTTTCTATTCCTGGATGAGTACCAGGATCCGTATCGCAAAACCAGGTTCAGAACATTTTCCCGGACCTTCTGGCATTCTATATTAGGGGTCTTCGTGTTGTACCTTCTCAATATTCTTGACAGACAACTGGGGGTAGGAGCCATTGCTACGTATTTTGGTTTGCAATTTCTGTGCATCGGGCTGGCCCGGCTCATCCATCTGACCATCCTGCACGACCAAATCCAGAAAGGACGGATTACATTCAATACAGTATTGATCGGGAGCAACGGACGGGCCTGGGAGTTGTACAGGGAAATGGACGAACAAAAGGAATTTGCCGGTTACAATGTGATCGGATTTGTAAACGTCAACGGAACCACCGAAGCCCGGCTGCAGGAGAAGATTCCGCACCTGGGCAATATCGATGACATTCATCAGATCATCCACGACCATCAGGTCGAAGAAGCTCTGGTAGCTCTCGAGGATGACGAATATTCCAAGCTCCGCAAAATGCTGGATGCTTTGTTCGATTTTTCGGGGCGACTCACCATTCGGATTATACCGGATTTGTACGATATCTTATTGGGTAAAGTCAAGTTAAACTACGTGTACGGCGCGATTCTGATCGAAGTCGAACGGGAGATTATTCCCCGATGGCAACGCGTGATCAAACGGATTTTTGACATCGTAGCGTCGATTCTGGTTTTCATTCTTTTCTGGTGGCTGTATTTGTATATCGCCATCCGGGTTAGGATTTCTTCCCAGGGCCCCATTTTTTACAAACAGGAAAGAATCGGACTCGGAGGAAAACCATTTCATATATACAAGTTCAGATCGATGAAGGTGGATGCAGAAACCAATGGTCCCCAACTTTCATTCGACGGCGACGAGCGGTGTACCCCATGGGGAAGCGTGATGAGAAAATGGCGGATCGATGAACTCCCTCAATTCTGGAATGTATTGAAAGGCGAAATGTCCCTGGTGGGGCCGCGGCCTGAGCGGGCATACTACATCGAAAAAATCATGGAAGTAGCACCGCATTATAAACATTTATTGAGGATCAAACCCGGGATTACATCCTGGGGCCAGGTCAAGTATGGATATGCTTCTACCGTGGAGGAAATGGTCCAAAGACTAAAATACGACATTCTGTATATTGAGAACCGGTCTTTTGCCCTGGATCTGAAGATCCTGTTCTATACGTTGCTGGTATTAGTTAAAGGTTCCGGAAAATAATTCATATAAAAAATAAATTTAATATCTTAGCTTGATATATTATAGAAACCGTAGCAAATCGCATTGCGTTTGATACCCGAAAACGATTATAAACTGTTTATGCTCCCTAACCGATTGCTCTCATCCTTTGTGTTTTTTGTGGCAGGTCTCACTACTTGCCTGGCTCAGATTTCTGAATATGTCCGTATCTCGATTCCAAACAATGATTTTGAATACGCCCGGTCGTGGATGGGGGTGGATCACTACCATCAGAAAGGCGATGCGACGATCGTAGAAATACCCTCCGGTATCCTTCCAAAACTAGATCAAAATGGGATCACCTATCAGATTCTGGTGAATGATCTCAACGCTTTTTACCAGGATCAGAATAAATCCATCGATCTCCGGTCAGATTCAGACGACTGCCATCAGGAGGCCGGGACGCCCGATAATTTCCGGCTGGGATCCATGGGAGGCTATCTCACTCTGGAAGAAATGAAACAGGAATTGGATAAGATGCACGAATTGTACCCGGATCTTATCACGGAAGCATTACCCATTTCAGAATTCAGGACTTACGAGGATCGGCCAATTTTGTGGACAGGTATCACCGGGACAGGTGGGTCTGGAAATAAAAAAAATGTATTGTATACCGGACTCCATCATTCTCGTGAACCTCTGAGTATGCAGCAAATGATCTATTTTATGTGGTATCTATTGGAAAATTACAGCCAGGATCCTCTCGTCAGGAAGATTCTGGATAATACCCAATTGTATTTTATCCCCTGCGTCAATCCCGATGGTTATGCGTACAACTCCAGGGTTTCACCCAACGGAGGAGGCATGTGGCGGAAAAATCGCCGGCCACTCGCGAACGGGGAATATGGGATCGATCTCAACCGCAATTATGGATACCAATGGGGATACAATTCCAATGGCTCTTCCAATGATCCTTCCTCTGAATTGTACAGGGGATCTGCGGCCTTTTCCGAGCCGGAAACTCAGGCTGTGAAGTGGTTTTGCGAAAACCACGAAATCTTTTCTGCGCTCAATTACCATTCCTTCGGCGATTATCTGATCTATCCATGGGGATATACGTCTGAGTCAAATGTTCACAACGCTCACTTTGAATCTTTGGCCAGGTCGCTTTCGTTTGATAAGAGAATACTGTACGGAACATCCCGGGAGACCGTGCTGTACACTACCAATGGGGATGCTGACGATTGGATGTACGGTGAAACTGAATCCAAAAACCGAATATTTTCCATGACTCCGGAAGTAGGACCGGCAGAATTTGGTTTCTGGCCCAAAAAGGATCTGATCGAAATGCTGTGTGCCAGAGAATTGAACCAAAACCTCCGCATGGCCATGGCGCCACACGGCTACGTGATGATGGTGCCTTCTTCAGAACCCGTATTTTATTCTTCCACGCTGAAATTTAAATTTTACCTGTATCCGGTCACACTGGAAGACGGGGTGGTTCAGAGCAAGATCACGCCATTGACGGATAATATCGCACAATTCGAAGAATCGTTTTATTTTTTTGGCCTGGGGAATAAGGAGGAATATACGCTCGATATGCAATTGAAGCCTGGTATGCAGGACGGTGAAGTGGTCCGATTTGTTCTGAGCCTTGACAATGGGACCCTGACAAAATCAGATACCCTGAGTTTTATTTATTCAACCGTGAAAGAAGAAATCGATGTGCTGAGCCGTACCGCTGATATTGACAATTGGGTCAGGTCGAGCCATTCATCCAATAGCTGGGGAAGCACTACTTCAGAGTTTTATTCCGAACCATCCAGTATTACGGATTCTCCCAAAGGGCTGTATTCGACCGCCACCGAAAACTCCATCGTCAGTTCGCAGAGTTTTCAGATTCCCATGGAAGAAGAGGTGTTTCTCACCTTTAAGGCCAAATGGGACATTACTTTTGGCAAGGATTACGCTCAATTATCGATCAGTACCGACGGGGTGACCTATACTCCGCTGTGCGGCAATCTGACGACCAGCCACTTCAATTATGATGGGGCGGTTTCGCCGGTGTATACGGGGATCCAGAGTGAATGGCTGACGGAGCAGATTTCGCTCCACAACTACAGGGGAGAAGAAGTGTACTTCAAATGGAACCTGGTGTCGGAATCTTCCGATGCGAGGGATGGGATTTTTGTGGATGACATGAAAATTACCTATTCCCAGACGATCACCGCCCGGGAAGAGGACCTGGTGAAATGGGAAGGGCACGAGTTGTATCCCAATCCGGTGAAGGGTCATAATCTCAACCTCAAAATATCCTCGAACGCGGGCATGAGTCCGGTGAAAATGTATGAAATTCGGAATCAGCTGGGTCAATTAATGGGCAGGGGTCAAACACAAGTGGGCGTGAATGCGATTACTGTGGATGATTATCCTGCCGGAATGTATTTTGTCCAGCTGGTGACGAACGATGGACAAAGAATGGAAGCCAGGAAATTTATTGTGATGCCGTAGTCCACACCAACCATGATGCGATTTATTAACTACCAAAGATCAGAGCCCCCTTACGATTTATTTTTTGATCGTGGCCCGCGACCTTCTCCCGGTCCTGGGGAAGTTTTGGTAGAGGTTAAAGCATTTGGACTCACCCGAGCCGATCTTCTTCAACGCCAGGGCCAGTATCCTCCACCTCCCGCAGCCTCTGATATTCTGGGCCTGGAATGCAGTGGTATGATATGTGAATTGGGGCAGGACGTCACCAGGTGGAAAATTGGAGACGAGGTATGCGGTTTGGTAGACGGTGGTGC
>CALEIL010000217.1 GCA_937876435.1 uncultured Bacteroidota bacterium | reverse complement strand
CTTTACAATAATATTGTTAGCAGTGGAATCAACGAACCTGACCTCCAGGGCTAGCTCCAACGCTTCCCGGGTAAAATCCCAATCCGTATACGGCAGACCCTGCACTACGATTACGTCCGACAACCGATGCGCGTCCTCAATGATGAATTCCTTTCCGTAGATATCTTCCATTTTCTCCAGAATCTGGATTCCCGTCAGGGTAGTAAATGTAAATACACCATCCTTCCATGACAAGGCAGGATCGGCTGGCTGGGCGGTCACCTTTTGAGCCTGTTTTTTGTGGACATCATAATGCACCAAATCACCGGGTTCCATCTCGATGGTTTGCAAATTTTCGGTTTCGAGCACCACTTTGCCCTCTTTCAAAAAGATGTTGGTATAATCACGCCGGGTTTCCAGGTTAAATTGAGTTCCCAAAACTTTGACGTCGACGGTTCCGGTATGGACCGTAAATCTCTTATCCTTCAGTTGCGCCACGTCAAAAAAGGCCTCCCCTTTAAGTTCCAGTACCCGGCTCTCGTCCATCTCATAATCGTTGTTCCATTTCAATTCCGAACTCGCATTGAGGACCACCGAACTCCCATCGGGAAGTTCGATCGTACGGGTTTCCTGGTATCCAGTGGTATATACCGTCCATTCCGGACTATTTGCTCTGGGTGTAAAAAACGGGACTGCGATCAGAAGCAACACGGCCGCAGCTGCAGCAATTCGGACGAATACCGACCGACGGGAAATTAAGGACGGAGAATCATCAGGATGGGAGTCTGCAAGTAAATCCATGACCGGAATTGTGTGTCCGGGCATCGTACTTTCAATGTACTGTTCCAACCATTCATGATTGGATTTATCCTGAATAAGTTCGTACAATTCTTCAAATTCGTTTCTTGAAATAATTCCGGACAAATATTTACCGTACAGTTTTTCAATTCTATCTTTTAGCTTATCTTGTGCCAACAGTTTTTTCTTTTCTTTAGGAAATAATTTTTTGCCGAATACACATAAAGGACGACCCAAATTGAAATAGGACTAATTGGCAGATGAAATTTTTACATTTTTTATCAAATCGCAGACAAATTAAGCTGTCAAAAAGGAAAAGTCTATTTCAAATAAATGGGTTGACAAGCAAGAAATGATGCCTTAAATGAAATGGAAAACAGAGATATACGACCAGTTCAAGGATAAAATCTTCGGATTTATCCATTTTCACGTCAAAGTCGAGGAAATAGCCCGGGATTTGACACACGACGTATTTACCAGGTTGTACTCCACGTACGAATTTGAAGAGATTGACAACGTGGAATCAGTCATCTGGACGATTACCCGAAACCGGATCGTGGATCATCACCGCAAGGTTGCTCATTCCCGGAAATACCGGGATTCCCTGTGGAATCAGATCCAATCTTCCAATCCGGTGATGGAACAAATCGAGTACGAAGAAACCGAAACGCTCTTCCGCGAAGCTCTCCAAAAACTCACCCCCCAGCAATGGAAAATCTATATGCTGGCACGTGAACAAGATCTGTCGTATCAGGAAATTGGAAAAGAACTGCATTTATCCACCAATACGGTGAGAAACCATATGGTAGGAGCACTTCGCTCGATCCGGACGTATCTGAAGGAGCATCAGGAAA
Source organism: uncultured Bacteroidota bacterium (assembly GCA_937876435.1). Classification (GTDB taxonomy): domain Bacteria; phylum Bacteroidota; class Bacteroidia; order Chitinophagales; family Saprospiraceae; genus Membranihabitans. The sequence continues at coordinate 7,674 of CALEIL010000217.1, read as the reverse complement.
ATATCACGTTGCTGACTGTGTTCACAGGATTGCTAGCTTAATATTTTTCCCTATCCTGTCAGAGTATCCAGGCGAAAAGCAATTCCAGTGTGGAAATTATCAGTTTGCCGGTAGAATTTTCATATACTAAATGACCGAATCTTCACAAACATCCCCGCAAACGAACGTACACAACGTCCGGTGACGTTCTAATCCATACCGATGTCGAGTTATCGTCACAAGGACAAATTGACCTGACCTTTACTAACCACCATTTCAATAGATCATGACCACACGAATACCACTCCTGGATCAGTTTTTCCACTCATACGCGGACCTCTTTAATCAAGCGCTAAGAAGTGACGAGCCTGATATCGGAGGAATACAACAATCTTTCTCGAGTTGCTTCATCGCGGCCAATCCCATGGGAGTGAATTGTGGCCACAACGACGAAGAATTTATGAGGGCCATGCTCCAGGGTTTTACGTTTTACAAAAGCGTGGGAGTCACGACGATGGAGATAATATCATTGGAATCCAGCATTCTGGACGATTTCCACCAAATGACAAAGATTTTTTGGAGATGCAAATACACCACCAAAAAGGATTCAACAGGAAGTATAGAATTTGAAAACATTTATTTCACCCAGACAAGAGATGGGAAACATCGGATATTTGCGTACATCACGGGTGATGAACAAGCCGCCTGGAAAAACGTGGGTCAGATTTGACCTCCAGGCAACTTACCGCTGCACTTTTTTCAAACAATGATGGCACGAGAAAAATTTTGCCCGATTTCATGGAATTATTTTTGAGTATAAGTTAATGGAAAAACCATGCGTACACTTCTCGTTTTTTTACAAATTGTATTAGCTCATGGCAGATTTTGAAACTTTTGAGAAAATAGTGTTGTCCTTTCCCGAAGTGACGGTTGAACCTCATTTTGAAAAAATCTCTTTCCGGGTCAGGCAAAAAATAATCGCCACCTACGATGAAACGAACAACAGGTTGACCGTGAAACTGTCGCAAAGGGACCAGGATCATTACGCTTCCTTAAGTGACGCCATTTATCAGGTCGACAATAAATGGGGCCAACAGGGATGGACGTTTGTTGAACTGAACGAAGTCACTATTCCGCATCTTACCACCGTCCTAAAACGAGCCTATTGCACAGTGGCTCCGAGGAAACTCGCCCAACAGATTGAATCGAACGGAACATAAAAACCCACTATCAGAATAGCCACTTTCCTTATTCATGCCGGGACAGGTCTCGGGGGCAGAAGCTTTTTGCTATAAGAGGGATTTGCCTGAAGCTCAAATCCACATTTTAGAAGGTGGACATTTGGCCCTGGAAACCAACTTTGAAGAAGTATTGCATCTGGTCGAAATGTTTTTAATGGAACAGACAAACGAGGACACATAAATCTATCAAAAGTAAATCTGGAGTGATTATTCAAGGGTCTACCAAATCCACCACTTCCATCACCCGAATAGTGACCGGACCCAACAATCCTGATTCAATCAGCGGAACCTCCGCCCAGTCATATCTCGTTTGATCCCCCGTTTCGATTCCTTCAGAAGGGATGATCGTCCTGCGAATGTTCGTATTCGTATATCCCGATCCTGTCAATGCATCGCCCGTCAACCGATTGGACCAGGTATTGGCTACGGCCACTTTCATGGTATTCTTTCCGAACACCAAGTCATCCGTAATATCAAATCGATGCGGCGACGTCCAGGAAATCCCCAGATTTTGCCCATTGAGCCACAACTCCCCTACTTTGGAAATCTCACCAAGATCTAGAAATATCCGGTCATTTTCCCCACTTTTTGAGGCTGGATCGTACTGAAACGATTTCGTGTAGGTGGCTGTTCCGGAATAATACCTGATCCCCTCATCCCGGGACTCCGTCCAGGACATCAGATGTGGAAATTCTTCCTTCTCCGGTGCCCCCCATCCTGGAGTAAACGAAATCTCCCAGGTTCCCTGAATCGTATCAATTGGAATCTCATGGTCCACGTCGATCGATCGATCGCCGCCGACCAACTCAAACTCTCCTTCTTCCAGAAATATAATTCCGTCAGCTCTATAATCGATCAGCGGAGGGATCCGGTCACTGCCCGTGATTTGGAAGGATTCAGTATCGGAATTCCTGGGCTTAAAGATGATCATTTGTGATCCGTATGGTGGCAGAGTCAACGGCAATCTGCAGTAATCCCCATCCAGTTTGTAAATTCTCAACGAAATCATTTCACCGGTAACAGGATCCCAAATTTCAGGAACCCTGTCCGGTTGCCGAAATCCCACTTCCCGGGACAGCCACTCACTGGTCGTGTTTCGTATAAAATAAACCCCGATCTCATTTTTCCTGAAATGGATGTAATCGATCAACCCGGAGTCCATCCCGGCATAATGGATATCAGGAACGATTCCCAGTTCGCTCAACATTTCCAACGAACCGATTCCCGAATGAATTTTTGGATCGTCCGAATCCGACCCTGTGTCCCATAATTTCGAGATCAAATCTCCGTCCGAAGTGCCATTTCTGGCAGCATGACCGGAAATATTCACCGTCCTGGGCCTGGCACCCACTATCCTTGCTCCCTGCATGACGAGCTCATCCAATTTTTGTAGTACATGAGGATTGATCGTTTCTTCAGCCTCCAGAGCCAATACGGAAAACTCGGCCCCGTTGGACAATACCAGTTTGCCGTCTTGGACAGACAAATCGTGGATCAGGATTTCGGTGTTGATCACCTCGTAATCATACCCCGGCCCCACCTCAAAATGGGTGTTTTTGGCCGTGGCCGAATTGGGTACCTTATCACCATAATACCAGAGAACATCCGCCACAAAATCCGAATTTTGAAAAACGGCTGAAATGCGGCTCAGATAATCAACGAATGGTTTGGCCCTGGACCACCACACCCGTTTATCATTGAAATGGGTGCCGGCGTGATAGACAAAACCAGGATAACCGGATCCGGTGATATTGTGACTAAAACCGTGAAAAACCACGCGATTCATCCCTTCGCAAAACGCCCGATCAGCAAATGGTTTCATATCAAATGGGCCTTCCTGCCAGTGCTGAAATGAGGAAAAAGCTTCCTCTTCCACGAATTTCCGTTGGTAAATGTGGGAAGCAGCGGACACTTCTTTGACCACCCGCAATACGTCAATGCTGTCGGTTCCATCCTGGTAAAACCTGGAATGGTTGACCCAAAATTCCCCACGGGGTATGTCCAGTGCTCCCAGGGCTTTCAAAGGTTCGGCCGGCCCGTTGTACAGGGGATAGCCCGGACCACCCGCTTCGCTGTTGATTTTCAAGCCATACCGGTTACAGATCTCTTTGGATTTTTCATACAGATTGTGAATCATCAGTTCGGACAACGTCTTCCTGAAATCAGTCAGGACTCTCAGCGTCATCGGGATCGAAAAATATGGGCAGATACTTGCGGATGGAATAGCCGTGGAGTTCCTGGAATTCATCCGGCAGCGTGGGTGTCCAGACCAGGCCCCTGGCTTCATAACTGGCGAGGTAAAAACTGCGCAAAGCGGTTTTTCTAAAATCACCCAGGACGGATTGCAATCGATCGATGATATGCATCAGGTGGGTTTCGACCGCCGTAGAATCGAAGTGATCGATGGTGAGACCAGCGGATAAAGGACTCGCCAAAACGAGCTGTTGACCGGAATTGGAGGTGACAAACCGGAAAATATCCCATTTTCCGGGGGGTGAAGTCCATTCCAGTACGTCCGTTGCAGCATCAAAATACGGTGTCACGTCGATGATGTCCGCGGTATCGACGAGGTCATCCCCGGACAACACCGGAATGGCCAACACCGCGATTTCTTCGTAATACACAGGCCGTCCGTCGGACCGGAATGGAATCATGGGTTTTCCATCGCCCCCCACGAGCGATTCCCGGGGGATAGAAATTTCGGGAAACGGAATTGCATACCGATCGGATTGGCCCTCTCCCTGGATCGTGATTTTGGACCGGTACAGGGATTTGCCCCCGTGTCTGGGCACTACCCAACTCCCTCCGGCGTTCCAGCTGCTCGCCAGATTCAGACCCACGGTCAGATCCAGTTTCCCCGCCTCATCGATGACCCATTTGATCCTTTGAACCGACTCGTCGCTCATAAAGGCAGGTCCTCCCGGTATCATGGTATCCTGGTAGGGCACCCCTATTTCAAACAGATCAAATCCGGTGAGCCCATTTTCCTTCATCGCTCTGAATTCCTCGCGTGCCCTGACCGTATCGATATTTCCATTGAGGCACCACCAGTACGCTTTGGGACGCGCTTCCTGCGGTGGATTTTTAAAATGATCGACCAGAAGTGAGTAGTCGGTTTCCGTCTGACCGCATACCGACGGCACTACAAGCAAGGAAGAGAAAAAGATCATTAAAAAAACCCAACTGTTCATCATCATTGTTCTTTCTTAATTTGTCAATTATCGGGAATGATCACGGATTCTATATTGAGGAACTGACCTATTTTCTGAATCGTGGAAGCATGATGCCCCGTTCCCAATGCAAAATGGTGGGTGGGGCCTTCCTTCATCCACCGGTAGAGAAATGTCCGGATATCGGGCTTGAAAAAACCACGGGTATTGGTATTTCCCGTAGCTGGAATGGGACCCTCGACGGACTCCCCCTCGGCTATGACAAACTTAAATCGTCCATCGTACGTACTGCCGATGCTCAACATCGTAATCGGTCCTTCCTTGATTTTAAATTCTACCCCGGCTCCAAAGCCTGGTTTGCCGTGGTATTTTTTCAGGCTCCTCAGCACGGGTCGTCCTTCCGCTATCTCGATATTGTGGGGACCATCGTGGCCCACCAGGACAAAGCCCTCGAGAAAATCTACCGGGTGAAATTCTGCAAAACTTCCACCAATTCCAAGCCGGTCCATGATCATCATCGCCACGCAGGTCTTGAGGTCTGATTCGCCACACATGGGAAATCCCGAAGCAGTCAGCAATGAGTTGCCGACGATCAGATTGGACATCACCTGTTGAGTCTGGCTATCTTTTGCCCCTTCATAATAATACGCCAGCCCGTCCAACTCCCGGTCCGTTTTGAATTTTTGCAAAGCCACGCTGACCCGTGCCGCCACCCGGAGGTCTTCCTCCCGGAGTTTTTCGGATATGGGGTCTGACACAGGATCGGGTGTATCGAAGAAATGAAGGATTCTTTTTTCTTCCTCTTCTATTTCAACTTCGCTCACATCCAGATACCGGGTGACGATTTCATTTTCCTCGCACTGAACAACATGCATTCCAAAATGAGCCGTGAGCATCGTGGAATCCGTATGCATGTCCAGCATGGCTTCGATCGGATGACCGATGTGCCCGATTCTGGCTTTTTTCAGATCATGAAGTACCGCTGCGATTCGGATAAACTCCCTGATTTTATCATAGGCTGCCGGGTCCTCATGCAGACTTCCGATGATCATCTCCGGGACGGCTTTTCCCATCCGTACGGCCACCCCGGCGAACTCGGGGAGCGAACAAATATCATCGTTGTACAACTGCATATGGGTCGTCGCCCTGGAATAGTCCATCGCTTTATCCGGCTGAAGGGCGACGAGGATAACGGGTAAGTCGATACTTTTAATGATCACCCCAAAGGTGCTGGAAGTAGCGTAGGTGAGCATATCACAGAAAATGAGATCGAGATTGGCCCCCTTCAACCGGGATACCAGTGCATACGCGGTCTGCACCTTGTCCACCATTCCAAAATCAACAACCTCAGCATTTTGGGATTGGATAAACCCGACCAAATGTTGTTGTTTTCTGGTCAGCGATTCGTGCAATCCTTCAAACTGGTCCCAATACACGTGGTACCCTACCCCGAAAACACCGATGCGCGGCCGGGTATCTTTCCGTCTGATGATATCGTATGAATTTTTATCCTGGTGCATGATTTCAAATTTTAAACCGCCATATGTAGTAGACTGATTTTCCGGATCGTCAGTACAAACAGGACGAATGCCAATGGGTACATCAGTCCCGACAAGATCCAGAGCGGGGTATAAGAATAATTCTGAACCACCAGCCCGATCACCGGATTGAGGATCAACCCTGCGATGGCTCCTCCTGTGCCCGACAACCCCACCACCGTAGCCGTTGCCGCAGATCCAAACATTTCTGAAATGGCCGTGATGTAATTGGTAATCCAAAAACCATGGGCAAACATGATGACAGACATCATAAATATAGCCATTTCCAGCGACGATACCCAAACCACCAGCGGAGCCACCATCGTCAGTACCGCAGCCACCCCCATGACGATCTTCCGCGCGCGGTCCACGCTGACGTTGTGCTTTTTAATCAACATATCCGATATCCACCCCCCCAGTATATTGGAAACTCCCAGAGCCAGGAATGGGATCCAAAACACATTCCCGATACTCTCAAAACTCAATCCCCTTTCTTCGCTCAGATATTTGGGAATCCAAAACATAAAAAAGTAAAATACCGGATCCAGTAAAAACCGAATGAGGATAAAAACCCAGACCACCTTGTTCTGCAACAACTTCCAGATCGAGGGAAGCTTCCGATCTGTTGATCGTTTCAGCCCGTTTTCCGACATTTTGCGGAGGGTCTTCCTCCATGGAATCGAAAGCCACACAGCCACCCACAGGATCCCAACCAATCCGGGGATTACAAACCCTCCCCGCCAGCCGAAATACCCTGATATCCAAACGGTGAGCGGTGGGGCTACCACGGCTCCTATGGCTGATCCTCCAATGGCGATCCCATTGGCCAGTGCGCGTTCTTTTTCATCAAACCACTCGTATACCGCCTTAGCCGCTCCGGGGAAGCACCCGCCTTCACCCAGTCCCAGCAAAAAGCGGTACACCACCAATTGGTAAAAACCCGTGACCGTCCCGTGCAGCGCATTGGCCACCGACCAGAGTCCTACGGAGACAGCGAGGCCGGTTTTGGCTCCGACCCGGTCGATGAGCCAGCCACCTACCGTAAACATGATCGCGTAACTGATCAGAAAACTCGTATTGATCATCCCGTACTGGACATCCGTGATCTGGAATTCCTCCTGAATCTTGAGAATAGCCACGGATAATACCTGCCGGTCCAAAAAGCTAAGTCCTGTGGCGACAAACAACAGCGCGACGATGATCCATCTGATATTTCCTGATTGCATGGAGCGTATATACTCCATCAATATAGTGGAATCGATTGAAAATTATGTAGTTTTTAACAAGCAGATATTTTTTGATGTGGCATCAAGGTAAGCGGTAGAGGTTCCACAACCATACCTAAAGGATAATTTCAGGTCTAAGTCACATAACCTACCAAAAATCCACGCATAGACTTCCCAATCAATTAAAATGAGAACATAGTTTTGTTTTAACAAAATTAATATTATATTTAGAGTGAAATTTTCTCATCTATAATTTTTTAAACTATGAAACAACAAATTTCACAATCTGAAGCCCGGAATCTCGTTGACAAAATTATTGCAAACAATGATGCCAGCCCGGCCGTTCAGCTCACTCTAAACCTGGGCAGCAGTGATAAAACCAAAGTACTGGGTTCGATCTACAAGCTTAATTTTGACACGCTGTCAACGCCCTATGGTGTGCCAGTCTAAGAATTGATTGGTTCAACCAAATTATTGAAACCGAATATGCTCATGCTAATGTCAGGATGAGGAGGGTTAC